>NZ_NFLY01000038.1:0-25467 GCF_002161155.1 Massilimicrobiota sp. An105 | reverse complement strand
CTATAATATAAAAGGTGGTGCAGTTGCGTATATTCAATAATATCATCTCAGTGGTGTAGTTGTTGAAATTGGTGGTGCACTTTATGCTATTGATGGTGCAGTTCATTGCAAATAATCAGAAAATGATAGTTTATTATACAAATTAAAAAAATCTAATTCAATTTTATTAAAAATATTATTATTAAGATTTTTAGAATATGATATTAACGAAATTGCACTAGAGTTAAATATGACACCAAATGCAGTTAGAAAAAGAATCAATAAATTTAAAAAAATTATAATTTGAAGGCTTATTTTGATCATTATTTACGGCTCTTAGGTGAAGGAGATTTTATCCACTTCAATAGATCCTTGAAAAATTCATAACAACTATTAGATACAAATCTCATAGAATGAGCTGATCACTATTGCGCCATGACCTATTATATAGAGAACGATCAAACAATAGATTGATAAAAGCAATTGGCTATTGCTAGCGACGATACTCTATGAGGATAATGATACACTTGCACTGCAATTGCGTGAGCTACCACGCAAGGGTGAAATTCCCGTGATGAATAATTGGCTATTATTCGTCTAATAGGATTCCCTTCTTTCCGGGTAAACAGGGTTAAATAGGAAATACGATAAATATAAAAATAACCAGGACTCGCTCCTGGTTTTATACATAATTAAGAGAGGATGAGATAAAGTGATAACAAAAGTAAAACGAGGAGATATCTTTCTTGCTGATCTTTCTGCTTATCAAGGTTCCGAACAAAAAGGAGTTCACCCTGTTTTGATCATTCAAAATAATAAAGGTAATAAATATAGCCCTGCAACGATCGTTGCATGTCTATCATCCAAGATTGAAAATAAAGCTCATTTACCTACTCATTATATTCTACCTGAAGAGATTGGTTTAAAGTACCGTTCGATGGTGTTGTGTGAACAAATTAGGGTCATAGATAAGAAAAGACTTTTAAAAAAGATATCAAAACTAAGCAAATTAGATATGAAACATATCAATAGAAAGATAAGTATCAGTTTAGAGCTTAAAGACAAGAAATATTAAAAATGCAAAAATACTATCACTTTAAAATATCCTAGCTTCCTTGATTATCGTCAAATGTATGAACTTTCATTTTGTACATTCGTTATTATCTTGCAAATCATTTATGATGAGAGAGAAGATAGATATTATGCAAGAAAAACATTATGTAGAAACTCCAAAATTTACGGGCAGAAATGTTCCCATTGATGAAATCGCAAAAGCTACAGGTAAATCGGCTACCTTTTTAAGAGAGGCATTAAAACTAGGAATTATGCACTTTGGCTATGCATTCAAGAAAGATGGAGCTAAGAACTATACATTTTACTGTCCAGATAAACAAGTTTGGGAAGAATTAGGCTATTTTAAAGAAGAATAGGAGGTTCATTATGGCCAAAAGAAAAGAAGAAAGACTACCAAAAGGTTTTGGTGGAGTTGTTTTCATGAAAGGAAATCGTGCCAAACCATATGTAGTTAGAATTAAAGTAGGTACGACAATAAACGAAGAAAAAGGTACTGCATATCCAAAATACAAAGTTATTGGTTATGCTAAAACAAGGGCAGATGGTATCTTAATGTTACAGGATTACCATAACAATCCATATGATTATGAAAATCACTACACATTTGCTGATATATATAAGAAAGCATTTGATGAATTTATCGCCGATAAATCTAAATCGAGTATTCAAGCATATAAATCTGCATTTAAAGTATGTGAAGAACTTCATGATCTAGAGTTCAAAGATATAAGAACGATTCAACTGCAACATGTCATTGATCATTCAGGGAAAAACTATCCAACGCTTAAGAAAATCAAAGTATTGTTCAATGTCATGTATAAATATGCGATGAGATATGAATTATGTCCTAAAGACAATTCAAGATATGTTGATATTTTAAAATATAGCAAGCAAAATCCAAATGCAAGAGATAGAAATCCGTTTACAAAAAAAGACATTGACATCTTATGGTCAATGAAAGAAGATAAATGGTATCAAATAGCTTTAATGCTAATTTATACAGGAGTAAGAATTGGAGAACTATTAGAATTAGAAAAGAAGAATGTCAATCTAGAGGAACAATACTTTGATGTAACCAAAAGTAAAACAGATAGTGGTGTTCGTAGAGTCCCTATTGCTGATTGTATCTTGCCATTTTTCAAAAACTGGTATGAATATTCACAAACAGAAACTTTAATTTGTATGCCTAGCATGCAACCATTCAAATATCGAAATTATATTGATTCTTACTGGTTCCCATTAATGGAACCTTATGGAATGCAACGTTACACTCCACATTGTACGAGACATACTTGTATATCGCTTCTTGCTGAAGCAAAAGTAAATCAAACATCAATTAAATTGATCGTTGGACACAGAGGTGCTATGACACTTACAGAGCGTGTATATACACATTTAGATATCGATACATTGATAGAAGCAGTGAACAAAATGTATATCCCAGCATCGCTTAAGTGGTAGATGAGTGAAAATAAAGCAGCAAATCTCTCTCCACAGTCTCTCTCCACAGTCTCACACCACAATCTATCTCCACAATTCACTAAATAAAGCAGCACAGACCACATTTTTGCTCCTCATTTTTAGTGAGAGGCGAAGTTACTTTATTTGTTACCTTATTGCAGCTTTATGAGGGTTTTTTAGACGAAATAAAAAAAGAAAAACCCCATAAAATGGGGATTTTCTAAAGTTTTCCTCAAACAATTTACTAACGTTTTGAGAACTCCTAGGTACGATAAAATAGGCATTTTAGAGTGGTTTTGTTGCATACGTGTTGCATTGCCAAAACTTTTCAGAACAACTCAAATAGTTATCAAAATAATTTATACAACACTTAATTCTTCAATCTTTTTATTCTTCTGAGTATTTTTACCCCCTCTTTAGTCAATTGGTCACTATCTTTATCTAATACTAATGATTTTGCTTCTAAGATCCTATCTATTGCATTCATTGGATCTAGGGAATGATATGCAAAGAATAAATGCCTAAGCTCTGTACCTTTTATAATCTTATAAGCATTTTTACTATCAATTTGATAAACATATGATAGATATCTATAAATATACCCTATCCAATACATCTCATTAATTGAAAACTTTATTTTTCCATAATTGGTTTTACCATATTCTATATCAAGTTCTTCAAAAATTTCTTCAATTGTCATGCTTTCGTTTATAAAGGTTAAATTATCCATTCTAGAAACAAATTTAGAATTCATAAATCGGCGGATAAATATATTTGAACTACATTCTTCTCTAGTAACAGATTGTTCAAAAATTTTACCTTGTATATCACATAGTAACAAACCTACTTGATCCATTTCTCTTTTCATAATATTTCGTCAATATATTGACCTCGCCCCCTATACTGTCTTCGAGCCATTTTAATTTTAGTATCTCCAACTTTACTATCCTCTAATCTTTTGATTTGATACTTTTCTTTTTCTTTACTACATAAATAGCATCTTTCAACAATTTTTACCTGACTCAACGCTCTCTCTGTTTTAAAAACATATTGAAATCCTAAATTAGTAGCTGCCAAACAATGTATACATTGTTCATCAGTAATTTCACCTTCAATAAAACTATCTATAATTCTAAACATCCTGTTATCAGCGATTGGTGCTACTAAATAATCTATGTCTTCTAATTTGTTAATTAACTTTTTGATAATCGGATGATCTTCATAGCCACTTAGCCTTCCTCTAAAATATGCTATTGTCAGCATCCATTCTTGATTGACTTTATATTCAATGCTAGAAAGGTTTTGTGGATTAAAACTTAATATATAAACGCTAGATGTATCAAATCCACTTACAAATAATGATGACTGCTCAAAACTTTCACCGCAGTAAAATCCTTTACCAAAATCATTATTGTTTTTTGAATGCTCAATATCAATATTACCCTCTATAATGTTCTTGGCGCCATGGTATAATACTAATTTATTCTCATTTGCTAAATCTTCATAATAAAGTTGTGCTTTAATCTCATTTATAAAGATATTATTATTTAATGCAAAAGTATATATTTTTTCGATATTATTTTCATTTGTATCCATTTTGCCAGTTTCCCATCTTGCTACCGTAATCGCATCAACATCTATTTTTTCAGCAAATTGTTTTTGAGATAAATTAAGTATTTCTCTAATTAATTTAACATCCTCATCTATTCTATAATTCACCATAGATTCAATATCACCTCACCACTTTATTATAGCATACGCTAGTAAGAAGTTAAATATAAACTTTTTATTATCATACGCTAGTAAAAAGTTTTTTTATACTCTTTACGCTCTGCATTTTTAAAAAGAAAAAGAAGTATCTAAACACTCACTGTGTCTAAATACTTCTCTAATCTTCTCACAACAATTATTACTAACGTTTTGAGAACTGTGGTGCTCTACGAGCTGCTTTAAGTCCGTATTTTTTACGTTCTTTAACTCTTGCATCACGAGTCAAGAATCCAGCTGCTTTTAATACTGGTCTGTAATCTTCTCCAGCTTCTAATAAAGCTCTTGAAATTCCATGACGGATAGCTCCAGCTTGTCCACTGTAACCTCCACCATTAACATTAACAATCACATCAAACTTACCAGTTGTACCAGTTAATTCAAGTGGTTGGTTGACGATCATTAATAATACATCTGATGGTAAATAATCTTTTGCTTCTCTACCATTGATGACGATTTTTCCTGCACCTGGTGTTAAAATAACACGTGCTACTGAAGACTTTCTACGTCCAGTTCCTCTGTATTGTACATTAGCCATTTATTCTCGTCCTCCTTATCCCTTAATTTTTAATTCAACTGGTTGTTGTGCAGCATGTGGATGTTCACTACCAGCGTATACAAATAATTTCATCCCTTGTTTTCTTCCAAGTGTGTTATGAGGTAACATACCTTTAACAGCTGCTTCTACAAATCCTGTTGGATTTGTTTCTTTAAATTGGCGAGCAGTTTTAACTTTTAAACCACCTAACCAACCAGAATGATGATAGTATTTAACTGTATCTAATTTTTTTCCAGTCATTACTACTTTGTCTGCATTAACGATAATAACATAATCACCAGTATCTACATGTGGTGTAAATGTTGGTTTATGTTTTCCTCTTAATACAGATGCTACTTCTGATGCTAAACGTCCTAAAGTTAATCCTTCAGCATCAACAACGTACCATTTACGTTCAATTGTGGCTTCTTTAGCCATTGTTGTTTGTCTCATTTTTAATCCTCCTGTAGTTTCCGGGGCTACAAACGTTAAAATAAGGCAACTCTTATTATAACAATATTCGCATTTTTGTCAATATGATTTTCTCTGTATTCATCGCCTTTTTTAATATAACAAAAAGAAAAAGAGAGGCAGATAAATTATCTTATATCATACTCTCCTTGAAATTTTTCAAAATGTCCTTGTAAAAAATCGAAATGGTCAATAACATTGAGATTATGTTCTTTACAAAAATCTAACATCTGCTTATACATCGCTTCATTAAAATCAGAAGGATCATGAGCATCAAATCCTAAAATAACATCATTTCCTACTTCTCCTGCAATTTTCCAGAAGTGTGTATTTGGATATGCATAAATCATCTCTCCATTAACGTTTCTTAAGCCTCTTCTTATTCCTCCTGCATTTACTTCTAAAGGAATGTTTAACTCTTTCGCTTTTTCACAGATTCTTTGCGAAACAGTTCTCGCATCTAAATCAAACTCTTTATATCCTATTAAAAACAAATCAGGATGAGCTAAATAACTAAATAATCCTGTTTCTAAAGCTTTTTCAACATCATTACAATATTGATAAATATCTTTTTTCTTCATATCCTCTTTGCCATAATAATCACTATGAACACAATGTTTATGAAAATGATGCCCTAAAATCAAATAATCAACTTTATGCTCATATAATAAGCTTTGATAATAATCAAAATATTCTTCTAATCCTTCAGCTTCAAAACCTTTATATATCCTTATCTGGTCCTGATATTTATCTTGACATTCTTTAATTTTATCCAAATAATTTTCCATATCTGGATAAGGCATTCTCATACTAGGTCCATTTTGAATAAAAGCATGAACAAGTGATAAAAAGCTTCTAGGTCCTCTTATAGCTACAAGAGATTTCAAAAGATGCTGACGATAGTGTGGTAATGGAACATGCTCTGATATTCCTAATTCTTCAATCCCCATCTTGATAGCTGAACATACCATTTCCTCTTCGCTTCCATTAGCATGTCCACAACGATAGGTATGTGTATGAAAATTAGTCTTCTTCATAATACACCTCCTGCAAATATAAACCTTGTGGTTTGGCCTTAAAAAGACATTTTTTTTGACCACAACTTTCTAACATTTCTAAAAGTTGTTCCTTTTGAATACGTTTAGCTCCAACTTGAATGATACCACCAACAAGATGTCTAACCATATAACGTCTAAATCCATTTCCAATTAACCGAAAGGTAATAATACCATCCTTGTCTTCAATATCAAAATGATATAGAGAACGAATTGTATTCCCATATTGATCATAACAGCAAAATGACGCAAAATTATGTTCTCCTATAAAAATTTTTGCTGCTTCTCTCATTAATTCAATATCTAAAGAACGGCCATATTGATAAATGTAATTGGTTTGAAATGGATCATATTCTTTTGTATTTAATAAATAACGATACTCTTTCTTAACTGCACTATATCGTGAATGAAAATTTTCATCAACATATTGAGCATCTAAAATGTAAATATCATTAGGTAAAAAGTGATTAATGGCTCTTTTCCATTGCGTTTCCGGTAATCTTTTTTGTGTATCAAAATGAAATACCTGATGAACTGCATGGACTTTCGCATCTGTTCGTCCTGATGCATGAATAACAGTTTCTTCTTCATTAATTTTTTTAATAGCTTTTTGTATTTCACCTTGAATTGTACGTTCATTATTTTGAACTTGGAAACCATGAAAACGTGTCCCATCATAACTCACAATACATTTGACTCTCATAAAACAAAACTCATTATAACCATAGCTATACATATTGCAATAACACATAAAAATGAAATTGTATCAGACAATTTCCATACAAGTTGTTTATATCTTGTACGTTTAGCTTCTGGATTATAATTACGACTTTCCATAGCATTGGCTAAATCTTCTGCTCTTTGAAAAGCTGAAATAAACAAAGGAATAATAAGTGAAACGATTGATAAAATCTTTTCTTTTAAACTTCCTTCTGAAAATTCTACCCCTCGGCTAGCTTGTGCTTTCATAATTCTTTGCGTTTCTTCTAATAAAGTTGGAATAAATCGCAATGCAATAGAAATCATCATAGCGACTTCATGAGTAGGAAATCCAATTTTTTTAAAAGGTGACAGAAGATGTTCTATACCTAATGTTAAATCTAAAGGTTTTGTCGTAGCAGTTAAGATCGTTGTCATAATAATAATAAGAATCAATCTAATAAATATATATACAGTTTGTAAAACTGCCTGATCATAGATCTTAATGAAACCTATTGAAAACAATAAATTTCCCTGTTGAATAAATAACAAATTAAAAATCATTAAAAATGCCATCATAAATAGCATTGGTTTTACGGCTTTGAGAACCTGTGATACTTTGATATGTGATAATAATGTCATAATAATCACAAAAGTTCCTAAAAGGGCATATCCAATAAATCCTGCATCAAAGAAAACAGCAATTAACAGTAATAAAAGTGCACCTATTTTTAATCTAGGATCTAAACGATGAATAAAACTATCAATAGGCAAGTATTTCCCAAACATCATATTATTCATGTAATTGACCTCCTATTTCCTGAATCAATACATCAATATCTTTAATAGACGGATCAATATGAAATCCATTTTTATTAAGTTCTAAGATAAATGATGTAATAATAGGTAAATCAATACTCAATGATGTTAAATACTCTGTTTCTTTAAATAGTTCTTCAACAGATACATGTCTTTCAACTTGACCATGATTCATCACAACAACATCATCACAATATTCTAAGACTTGATTCATATCATGAGAAACAAGAATAACCGTTTTACCTTCCTGATTCACTTTTTTAAAAAGCTGTAACATTTCTTTAGCACCCTGTGGATCTAATCCAGCTGTCGGCTCATCTAAAATTAAAATATCTGGATCCATTGCTAATATTCCTGCTATCGCTATACGACGTTTTTGTCCTCCAGACAAATCAAATGGAGAACGCTCTAAGTAAGATTCATCTAATCCTACTAATTTGATAACTTTTTTTGCAATTGAAATAGCCTCTTCTTCACTAACACCAAAGTTTTTTGGTCCAAAAATAATATCTTTTAAAATTGTTTCTTCAAATAATTGATACTCAGGGAATTGAAAAACAAGCCCTGCTTTTTTTCTAAGAGGTTTTAAAGAAGATGGTTTATCCGTTGCCGTAATCAATATATCTTCTACATTGACTTCTCCTGATGTAGGAAGTAATAAAGCATTGATATGTTGAATCAACGTTGATTTACCACTTCCAGTATGACCAATCAATGCTGTCATACTCCCCTTTTGAATATTAAGATTAACTCCTTTTAAAGCATGATATGCAAAAGGGGTATCTTGAGCATAAATATGTTCTACTTCTTTAAATGTAATCGACATAATTCATTCACCAACTTCTCTCTATCAATTTGCTCTGTAATAGATATACCCATTTTTTGTAAACCATGGCTGATTTTATAAGCAAAAGGAATATCTAAAGCCAAGCTCTCTATTTCTTCTTTTTTCATTAACACTTCTTCAGGTCGTCCTTCATCTACAATATGTCCATCACTTAATAAAATTACATAATCAGATAAAGCTGCTTCTTCTATATCATGAGTAATGGAAACAATCGTCATATTCTTATCTTTATTTAATTGATGGACTAAAGCGTTAATTTCGTTTCTTCCTTTAGGATCTAACATACTTGTTGCCTCATCTAAAATAATAATAGATGGGCTCATAGCTAAAATACCGGCTATTGCTACCCTTTGTTTTTGACCACCTGATAATTTTGTAGGTTCGTGATCCAAAAACTCATACATATTGACTTTCTTTGCATATTCATTGATAATATCATCCATCAATGCAGGATCTACACAATTATTTTCTAATCCAAAAGCAATATCATCTCTTACAGTCGCACCAATAAATTGATTATCAGGATTTTGAAAAACAATTCCTATTTGACTACGTACTTGATTTAATGTTTCTTCTGTTAATGGAATTCCACCAATAACTATCTCTCCAGATTTTTTTTCTAACAATCCCATCAGTAATTTCGCGATAGTACTTTTTCCACTTCCATTATGTCCTAATATTGTCGTATATGATCCTTTTTCTATACTAAAAGAAATATCATCTATTGTTAAAGTATCTTCATCATATCCAAAAGATAAATGTTGAACATTAATAATTTTTTCCATACTCATCCTCCAAGTAGTTCAATTTTAGTATGATTTATAGTAGTTGTCAACCATCTTGTTACAACAATAAAAAATCTTAATTTACATGAATTCTTCATGTTGGGTATTATCTAATTCTTTCGCTATTTGTATACAATTATCCAGATTCTGTTGATAATGTATTGAAAAAATACAACTATACAGAATATCCAATATATATTTTAAAGACAAGCTACTAGCAAAATCTGCAATCTTTGTATAAATTAATTCTCTTGATGACATTCTTAAAGTCACATCTGCTAACAAAGACAACTCATTATCTTCTAAATTTGTAATAGCAATAATTGAAGTTTGTTTTTTTCTTAATGTTTCAATCAGATGTTTTATATGGGGAGCATGTCCCGAATATGAAATAATGATTGCACAATGATTTTGATCACTCATTAAATATGTTGAATCGAGTTCATCACTTAATGAACATAATTGAACATGTCTATGAAGAATATACATGCGTTCTTGGAATGAGCGGACTATATGCATATGAACTGATCGACTATAAACATCTATATACTTGCAGTTGCGTAATAAGCGGATAGCTTTTTGTAAATCATCATGACTTATAAGTGAATATGTATCTTGAATTGTTTCCCTTTCTAAAACACACAAATTGTACGCAATATTCATTATGTCGTCATTAACTACAAAGGGAATATTTGCGTCCACTTCTTGATTGAGATAAAGATAATCTAATTCTTTCAAATAAGCTTCTTTAAATTCATTCCATCCATCAAAGCCTAATTTCTTAGCTATACGTATAAAAAGAGGCGATGATGTATATGTTTCATTAGCAATCTGTGCAATAGTCATATTTTTAATGTCTTTGCCTTTTTTTAAAATATAATCAATAATGATTGATTCACTTGGTGAAAAATGTGTCTTTTCTATCTTATGGATAAGCATATGACCACCTCTTGTATGACATTATAAAGCAATTTGTTATCAGTTGCAAAATAAAAACACATCGCTGATGTGCTTTTATTTTGTAATGAAAACAGAATTCATCTATTTTTCATATGTTGTTCTTGCATTTTCTATAAATGACCTTTTTATGAAATCAATCATTTTACCTATCATCATATTTTAATAATAAGATATCATATAATGCAAAATTCAAATCATGCAATTCATAAAAAAAGTGATGAATCCATCACTTTTTTAGAATAAACCAATAACTGCCATTGGTGCATTATCACCTTTACGATTATATGTTTTTAAAACACGAGTGTATCCACCATTTTTATCTGCATATTTTGGTGCAACTTCATCAAATAATTTTTGAACAGCAGTTTTACCAGTAGCAGGATCAACAACATCTTGTAATACTTGTGCTGCTTGTCTTCTTGCATGTAAATCTCCACGTTTTCCTAAAGTAATTAATTCGTCAACGATTGAACGAACTTCTTTTGCTCTCGTTACTGTTGTTTCGATTTTTCCATACATGATAACATCTGTAGCTAAGTTACGTAACATTGCTTTTCTATGAGATGATACACGCCCTAATTTTCTATTGTGTGCCATAAATTAGTGCTCCTTCCAAAATATTTATTCTATTATTAATCAACTTGTTTAAAACCTAAACCTAATTCGATTAATTTTTCTTTTACTTCTTTAAGTGATTTCTTACCTAAGTTTCTCACTTTAATCATATCGTCTTCACTCTTAGAAGCGAGTTCTTGAACTGTTTGAATACCAGCTCTTTTTAAGCAATTATATGAACGTACAGATAAGTCTAATTCTTCAATAGTCATATCTAATACTTTATTACTTGTGTCTTCTTCAGTTTCACTCATAACTTCCATGTTCATTGCCATATCAGTTAATTCAACAAACATATTTAAGTGTTCCACTAAAATTTTAGCAGCTAATGCTAAAGCTTCATGTGGTTGGATAGATCCATCAGTTGTAACTTCTAAAGTTAACTGATCATATTTTGCACTCTGTCCAACACGTGTAGGTTCAACATTATAAGCTACTTTTACAACTGGTGAATAAATAGAATCAGTTGCAATAACACCAATTGTGTTGATCATCTTTTTGTTCTGATCAGCACTCATGTAACCACGATCTTTATGAGCATACATTTCCATATAGAAATGTGCACCTTCAGCAACATGGGCAATTTCCATATCGTTTGAAATCATAGTTACATTTGATGGACATTGAATGTCAGCACCAGTAACAACAGCTGGTCCCTTGACATCAATTACCATAGTGACATCATCATCACCATCAATTGCAAAAACCAATTTTTTAATGTTTAAGATAATTGAAGTGACATCTTCAACGACACCATCAACTGCAGAAAATTCATGGATTGCTCCTTGAACTTTAATTGCGTGAACTGCACATCCAGGAATAGATGATAACAAAACTCTACGTAATGCATTTCCTAAAGTTGTTCCGAAACCTCTTTCTAAAGGTTCAATAACAAACTTACCATAGAAATCTGTTTCATCATATTCTGCGACATTAAAATTTGCTTTTTCGAACTTTTGCATTATTTCCCTCCTCACTTAGAAATAACTACTTTTTTACTTCATTATCCACGAGGACGTTTTGGTGGACGACAACCATTATGTGGAATTGGTGTAACATCATTAATTGAAGTTACTTCTAATCCAGCAGCTTGTAAAGCTCTTACTGCAGCTTCACGTCCTGGTCCTGGTCCTTTAACACAGACGTCAACAGTTTTCATACCATGATCCATTGATGCTTTTGCAGCAGCTTCAGCAGCCATTTGTGCAGCATATGGAGTAGATTTTCTTGATCCTTTGAAACCAAGTGCTCCAGCACTTGACCAAGTGATTACATTCCCATGTTCATCAGTTACAGTAACAATTGTGTTATTGAAAGTTGAATGTACATGTGCGACACCTTTTGCTATATTCTTTTTAACACGTCTTTTACCACGAGTATTGTTTCTTGCCATTTTCGTTCAACCTCCTATTTTTTCTTACCAGCAATTGGACGAGCTTTACCTTTACGAGTACGAGCATTTGTTTTTGTTTTTTGTCCACGTACTGGAAGTCCTTTACGATGACGGATTCCTCTATAGCATCCAATTTCCATTAAACGTTTAATATTTAATGCAACTTCTCTACGAAGATCTCCTTCAACTTTATAATTTTCTACTTCTTTTCTAAGTTTTCCTTCTTCTTCTTCTGTTAAATCTTTAACTCTTACATCTTCACTGATTCCAGTTGCAGCACAAATTTTTTGAGCTGTTGATAAACCGATACCATAGATATAAGTTAAAGAAACTACCACACGTTTATCACGTGGGATATCAACACCTGCTATACGAGCCATTGTTTCTCCTCCTATTAACCTTGTCTTTGTTTATGTTTAGGGTTTTCACAGATTACCATTACTCTACCCTTACGTTTAATTACTCTGCATTTATCGCATATTGGTTTTACAGATGGTCTTACTTTCATCTTAATCTTTACCTCCTTTGGGAAGATTTTCTACTTATGTCTAAATGTGATTCGCCCACGTGTTAAATCATATGGAGAAATCTCTACGGTTACTTTATCCCCCGGTAAAATGCGAATGTAATTCATACGGATTTTACCAGAAACGTGAGCCATAATAACCGCTCCATTTTCCAACTCAACCTTAAACATTGCATTAGGTAATGTTTCAAGGACAGTTGCTTCTACTTCAATAACGTCATCTTTTTTTGCCATTGATTATAACTCCCTTTTAAAGTTTTGTCAAAATCTCATACCCATCACTTGTAATGACAATAGTATGTTCATAATGAGCTGCGAGAGATCTATCTCTTGTTACAACAGTCCAATCATCATCTAAGACATCAGTTTCACATCTTCCTAGATGAGCCATTGGTTCTATTGCTAAAGTCATTCCCTCTTTTAATCTAGGTCCTTTTCCTGGTGCTCCATAATTAGGAACAGCAGGATCTTCATGAACTTTTGTGCCAATTCCATGACCTGTATAATCTCTTGGAGTTGAACATCCATGATTTTCTAGATATGTTTGAACAGCATGAGATATATCGGATAAACGATTACCAGGTTTGACTTGTGCTAAACCTGCATAAAGTGCTTCTTCAGTCACTTTCATAAGATGAGCAGCATCATCACTAATCTGCCCTATGGCATATGTCCAAGCACTATCACCATGATAGCCCTTATAACATGCACCTACATCCACTGAGATAATATCACCATCTTTAAGTTTTCTATGATCAGGAATCCCATGAACAACAACTTCATTAATTGAAGTACATACTGCTCCTGGAAAACCATATAGGTTCAAAAATGATGGTGTTGCACCAGCATCACGTATAATCTTTTCACAGAATTTATTAATTTCCATGGTTGTGATTCCAGGTTTAATAAATTCTTTTAAGTGACTATGAACAAGTGCCACAATGCGACCAGCCTCACGCATCAACTCAATTTCTCTTTGGTCTTTTGTGACAATCATTATTTACCCTCCAAGCTTTTTTCAATGTCTTTAAAGACGTCTTCCATAGGTTGGTCACCGTTAATATTAATGATTGTACCTTTCATTGTATAATAATCAATCAAAGGTCGAGTTTGTTTGTTATACGTATCAAGTCTAATTTTGACAGCTTCTTCGCTCTCATCTTCTCTTTGATACAAAGTTCCACCACATTTGTCACAAACACCTTCAACTTTAGGTGGATTAAATTCAACATGGAATGTTGCTCCACAATTTTTGCAAGTTCTTCTACCAGACAATCTTGTGATTAATTTTTCAACTGGAATATCTAAATTTATAATTGCATCAATTGTAAAATCAAATTCTTTCGCAATACTTTCAAGTTCTCTCGCTTGAACTATTGTTCTAGGGAATCCATCTAAGATAAAACCATTTTCAAAAGTGTTTTCACTTAAATATTCCCTAAGCATTTCAATCGTATAATCGTCTGGTACAAGGTGCCCAAATTGCATGAAATATTTAGCAATTACACCAAACTTTGTTTGTTCACGTAAAGCTTTTCTAAATAAATCGCCAGTAGATATTTGTGTTAAACCGTATTTTTTAACAAGTCTTTCAGCTTGAGTCCCTTTACCAGCACCAGGAGGCCCCATTAAAATAATGTTCATTTTTCTACACCTCTTTTATTATACTATTTTCTAATATATCCATGATACTCTTTACGAGTAATTAAAGTTTTAATCTGTCTTGTTGTTTCAAGAGCAACACCTGTAATGATAATCAATCCAGTTCCTCCTAATGTCAAAGCAGCATTAGAAGTTTGTGACCAAATAACTGGTGTTATGATAGGAATTGCCGCAACAATAACTAAGAAGATTGATCCGACAACAGTTACTCTATTTAAAACCGTACTTATGAATTTTTCTGTATCTAAACCAGTTCTTACGCCAGGAATTGATCCACCATTTTTCTTTAAATCATTGCTAATCTTATGTGCATCAATTTGTAAATTAGAATAGAAGAATGCAAATAAAACTATCATAAGAAGATATAAGCAAAAACCAAATGGTTCCTGATAATTCAAAATGGTATCAATAGTTCGCGTTATATTATTTGAATCCATAAAACTAATGACTGTTCTTGGAGCTGCTAATACAGATGCAGCAAAGATAACTGGCAATACACCTGAACTATTAATCTTAATAGGCATATGTGTCGTATCTTTTGTTCTCATTGTTGGATTAGAATTTGTTGCATACATAATTGGTATTTTTCTAACTGCACCTTCATTAAACACTACAAAGATAACAATTGCTAAATATACAATGACAAACAATGCATACCACAAAATTCCTAAAATCATTGTCTGTGTTCCCTTATCAAATGAAACCAAATTGTTGAATGTTGTAATAAAGTTAGTTGGTAAACTTGCCACAATACCTGTGAAAATCAATAATGATGTTCCGTTTCCAACACCCTTTTGAGTGATTTGATCACCCATCCACATAGCCAACATACTTCCTGCTATCATAACAAGAACTACATAAGCATAATTCCACAATGATGATGAACCAAGAATTCCATACATATTATCAAATGCGTATGTTAATGATCCACCTTGAATAGCAGCCAAGACGAGTGTAACATATCGTGTCACTCTATCTTTTTTCTTTTTACCAGTATTTCCTTCTTTTTGCCATTGAGCTAATACTGGAATAACATCCATTGATAATAATTCAATAATAATAGATGCTGTAATATATGGAGAAATTCCTAATGAAAATATAGAAAATCTCTCTAACATTCCTCCACCTAACATGTTCATAATTCCTAGGATACCACTATTAGCTGCTGAAGCTGTAATTGCATCAGCATTAATTGATGGAATTGTAATAGCAGCACCCAAACGGAATACAAACAACATACCAAGTGTAAATAAGATTCTACGACGTAATTCTCCTTTTTTAAAAACATTCTTAAAAAAGTTTAACATCCTAGATCACCTCAGTTTTTCCACCTGCAGCTTCAATTGCAGCAATGGCTGACTTTGAGAATTTCTTTGCTTTAACAGTTAAAGCAACTTCTAACTTTCCATTACCTAAAACTTTTAAACCATCTAATTCTTTTTTAATTAAACCACATTCTTTTAAAGCAGCCATATCTACAACACTACCTGCTTCAAATTTATTTAAGTCTTCTACATTAACAATAGCATATTCAACTCTATTGAAGTTTGTGAAACCACGTTTTGGTAAACGCATGAATAATGGTGTTTGTCCACCTTCAAATCCAGGTTTTTTTCCTCCACCACTTCTAGCTCCAGCACCTTTTTGACCTCTACCAGAAGTTTTACCATGTCCTGAGCTTGTTCCACGTCCAACACGTTTTCTATTTCTACGTGCTCCTTCAGTGTATTGTAATTCGTGTAATTTCATTTTTACACCTCCTACTTACTTTCTTCAACTTTAACAAGGTGGCTAACAGTATTAATCATACCTTGAATCGTTTCGCTATTTACTTTTTCAACTGATTTGTGCATTTTTGTTAAACCTAACGCTTTAAGAGTATCCTTTTGATTCTTTTTAGCACCAATTGGACTTTTTACAAGCGTAATGATAACTGTATTTTTTTCTGCCATTTCTTACGCTCCTCCTATCCGTAAATTTCTTCAACTTTTTTATCTCTTAATTCAGCAACTTGTTGAACAGTTTTTAATAATTTTAAACCTTCTACAGTTGCACGAACCATGTTGATTGGAGTTCTTGAACCAATTGATTTAGAAATAATATCTGAATATCCAGCCAATTCAACAACAGCACGAACTGGTCCACCAGCAATGATTCCAGTACCTTCAGATGCAGGTCTTAAGAATACATGTCCTGATCCATACATACCATTGATTTCATGAGGAATTGTTCCATGAATAATTGGTACATTAATAACATTTCTTTTAGCTGCTTCAGATGCTTTTCTAATAGCATCAGGTACTTCGTTAGCTTTACCTGTTCCAAATCCAACGCGACCTTTTTTATCACCGATAACTACTAATGCAGCAAAGCGGAATTTACGTCCACCTTTAACAACTTTAGTTACACGGTTAATTGTGACAACACGTTCTTCGAATTCTTTTTCAACTCTTGGTCCATTTCTTCTTGGTCCATTTTTTCTTGGTCCATTTCTTCTTGGTCCATTTTCTCTTGGTTTACGTTGTTCCATTCTTTAACCTCCTATTAGAATTTTAATCCAGCTTCTCTAGCAGCTTCAGCTAGTGCTTTCACACGACCATGATAAATATATCCACCACGATCGAATACTACATTTTCAATATTTTTGGCGATAGCTCTCTTTGCAATTTCAGTACCAACCTGTGTAGCACCTTCAACATTTCCACCGTTTGCTAATTTCATATCTACTGAAGATGCAGCAACCAAAGTCACTCCATTGACATCATCAATGATTTGTGCATGGATATGAGAGCTTGAACGGAATACATTTAAACGAGGACATTCAGGAGTTCCACTGATTTTTCTACGAACTCTTGCATGACGTTTTTTACGTAAATCGTTTCTTGACATAGTTTTAGCCATGATAATAGCTCCTTCCTTATTTCATTAACTACTTTTTACCAGCAGTTTTACCTTCTTTTCTAATAATTCTTTCATCAACGTATTTGATACCTTTTCCTTTATAAGGTTCAGGTTTCTTCACAGCTCTAATTCTTGCTGCAATTTCTCCAACTCTTTCTTTAGAGATTCCTGATACAATAATTGATGTCTGAGATGGAGTTTCAATTTTAACTCCTTCTTCACCTTCAACTTCAACTGGATGAGAATATCCAACATTTAATACTAATTTATTACCTTGCATTTGAGCACGGTATCCAATACCAACAACTTCTAACTCTTTTTTATAACCGTTGTGTACACCTTCGATCATATTGGCAAGTAAAGCTCTTGTTGTACCGTGTAATTGTTTTACATGCTTTTGTTCACTTGTTCTGCTTACTGTAATTGTGTTTTCATCCATATTGATATTAATCAATGGTGAAAACTGTCTGACTAAAGTCCCTTTTGCACCTGTAACTGTGACAGTATTATCAGCAGCAATTTCCACTTTTACACCTTCAGGTACGTTGATAATCTTATTACCTACACGAGACATCAGTTACACCTCCTGTTTTCTTATTTTATTACCAGATATATGCTAATACTTCTCCACCGATTTGTTTAGCTCTTGCTTCTTTATCAGTCATTAATCCTTGAGAAGTAGATAATACAACGATTCCTAAACCATTTAATACCTTAGGAATTTCATTAACTTTGGCATATTGACGAAGACCAGGTTTAGAAACTCTTTTTAACCCAGTGATAACTCTATCGTTTCCTTTATATTTTAAAGTGATGACAATGTTTTTAATGACACCTTCACCTTCAACTTTATATCCTTTAATAAATCCTTCGTTTTTCAAAATTTCAGCTAATTGCACTTTTAATTTTGATGCAGGAACCACAACTTCATCATGACGTTGTTGATTCGCATTACGAATTCTTGTTAACATATCTGCAATTGGATCTGTCATTTGAAATGTCCTCCTTCCATTTGGATGATTTGATTACCAGCTTGCTTTTTTAACACCAGGAATTTCACCTTTATAAGCTAATTCTCTGAAGCAAATACGGCATAATTTGAATTTTTTAATTACTGCATGTGGACGTCCACAACGTTCGCATCTTGTATATTCACGAACTTTGTATTTTTGAGGACGTTGTTGTTTAACTTTCATTGATGTTTTAGCCATTAATTAAGTCCTCCTTATTTATGGAATGGCATTCCTAATTGTGCTAATAATTCATGACCTTCTTCATCAGTTTTAGCAGTTGTTACGAATACAATATCCATTCCTCTGATTTTGTTTACTTTATCGAAATTGATTTCAGGGAAAATTAATTGTTCTTTAACACCTAAAGTGTAATTTCCTCTTCCATCAAAAGAATTCTTTGGTACTCCTCTAAAATCTCTTACACGAGGTAAAGAAATACTGATTAATTTATCTAAGAATTCATACATTCTTTCTCCACGTAAAGTGACTTTGCAACCAATTGGCATTCCTTCACGTAATTTAAATCCAGCAATTGATTTTTTAGCTCTCGTAATCACTGGTTTTTGTCCTGAAATTAAAGTTAATTCTTCAACAGCCTCATCTAATAATTTAGAGTTGCTAACTGCATCACCAACACCAATGTTGATAACAATTTTTTCCATAGCAGGAACTTGCATTACAGAACTATAATTAAATTTAGTCATTAATGACTTAACAATTTCATTTTCATAACGTTCCTTTAGTCGGTTCATTATTTAACCTCCTTCCGATTACTTTTTCTTCTTTGTAGTTTTATCTAATGCTTTACCTGTTTTTTTATTGATACGATATTTTTTACCGTCTTCATCAAAAGCATAACCGATTTTTACAGCTTGTTTTGCTTTTGAATCATAATATGCAACATTAGAAACATGAATAGGTGCTTCTCTTGTTACAATACCACCTTCTGGATCAGCTTGTGAAGGTTTGATGTGTTTTGTTACCATATTCACACCTTCAACAATCACTCTATCTTCTTTTCTTAGAATTTGAATAATTTCTCCAGTTTTCCCTTTATCGCTACCAGCGATAACTTGAACTGTATCACCTACACGTAATTTCATCTTCTCGTTTCCTCCTATAATACCTCAGGAGCTAATGATACGATTTTCATGAAATCTGCATCTCTTAACTCTCTTGCTACCGGTCCAAAGATACGAGTTCCTCTAGGTGAATTATCATCTTTAATAATAACGCAAGCATTATCATCAAATTTAATGTATGAACCATTATCACGGTTTACACCATATTTTGTTCTTACGATAACAGCTTTTACAACTTCACCTTTTTTAACTGTACCACCTGGAGTCGCTTGTTTTACTGTCGCTACGACTACATCACCGATGTTACTAAATTTTCTATTTGAACCACCAAGGTTTCTAATTACTAGTACTTCTTTTGCTCCTGTATTGTCAGCAACTTTTAATCTGCTTTCATTCTGGATCATTCAAGTGACCTCCTTTCAGATTCTTCTTATTAAATAATTTCTGCTTTCTTTACAATTTCTACTAAACGGAAACGTTTAGTTGCTGATAATGGACGAGTTTCCATAATTTTAACAACATCTCCATCTCTAGCAATATTTTCTTCATCATGAGCCTTAAACTTTTTAGAAGATTTAACACGTTTTCCGTATTTTTTGTGTTTTACATGAGTTTCAACTAAAACAGTGATTGTTTTATCCATTTTTGTAGAAACAACTGTTCCAGTATAAACCTTACGATTATTTCTTTCCATAGTCTACTCCTTCTATTTGTTTAATTCTCTTTCTCTAATAATTGTTTTAATTCTTGCGATATTTTTTCTAACTGTTCTAATACGAGCAGTATTTTCTAATTGTCCTGTTGCTTGTTGGAATCTTAATCCAAATAATTCTTTTTTGTACTCTTCTACTTTGTTAAGTAATTCTTGAGTTTCTGTATTTCTAATATCTTGAACTGTCACAATTACTCACCTCTTCCAATAATCTTACATTTCACTGGTAATTTGTGAGATGCAAGTCTTAATGCTTCTCTTGCAACTTCTTCTTCTACACCAGCAACTTCGAACATAACGCGACCTGTTTTTACAACTGCTACCCATTCTTCTGGAGCACCTTTACCTGAACCCATACGGACTTCAAGAGGTTTCTTTGTTTTAGCTAAATGAGGGAAGATTCTAATCCAAACTTGCCCACCACGTTTCATATAACGGTTCATAGCAATACGAGCTGCTTCGATTTGTCTTGAAGTAATCCAAGCACCTTCTAAAGCTTGTAATCCATATTCACCAAAAGAAACTTGAGTTCCACCTTTAGCTTTACCTTCATATTTGATTCTATGAGGTCTTCTATATTTAGTTCTCTTAGGCATCAACATGATTATTTATCCCCTTTCTTCTTTGCAGGAAGAATTTCTCCCTTACAAATCCAAACTTTTACTCCTAATTTTCCATAAGTTGTGTCAGCTTCAGCAGTCGCATAATCAATGTCAGCTCTTAATGTATGAAGAGGTACAACACCTTCAGAATAACCTTCAGTTCTTGCCATATCAGCACCACCTAAACGTCCTGAAACAGCTGTTTTGATTCCTTTAGCACCAGCTCTCATAGCAGCTTGAATAGCTCTTTTTTGAACTGTTCTAAATGAAGCACGGTTTTCTAATTGTTCAGCAATCTTGTTTGCTACAAGTTGAGCAACAACATCTGGATTTTTAATTTCAACGATATTGATAAACACTTGTTTACCATTAACCATTTTTGCAACTTCTTTTCTTAAAGCATCAACAGCTTCACCATCTTTTCCAATAACAACACCTGGACGAGATGTATGAACATAGATGCTTACACGATTTTTAGATCTTTCAATTTCAATGTTAGCGACATAAGCGCCTTTTAACTTTGCATATAAGAATTCACGAATTTTAATATCTTCATGTAATAATGAAGCAAAGTCTTTATCATTAGCGTACCATCTTGAATTCCAATTACGGTTAACACCAACACGTAATCCTACTGGACTTACTTTTTGACCCATACTTTGCCCTCCTATCTTTCAGCAACCACACAAGTGATGTGGCTTGTTCTTTTTAAAATTTGAGTTCCGCTTCCTTTTGCTCTTGCACGGAATCTTTTTAATGTAGGACCTTCATCCACATAAATTTCTTTGATGTATAATTTATCTTCTTCTGCACCTTCATTGAATACAGCGTTTTGTGCAGCAGATTTAACGACTTTAATGATTGCAGGAGTTGCACTTTTATTAACGAATTCTAAGATTCCAAGTGCTTCTTTTACTTGCTTCCCTCTTACCAAGTCAACAACTAATCTTGCTTTTTGAGGTGAAACACGAATCATTTTAGCTTGAGCTCTTGCTTCCATGTTTATTTTCTCCTCTCTTTCTATTTACCAGACTTTTTATCATCAGCATCATGACCATGATAAGTTCTTGTAGGAGCAAATTCTCCTAATTTATGTCCAACCATATCTTCAGTAACATATACTGGGATATGTTCTCTTCCGTTATAAACTGCGAACGTATGTTCAATAAATTGTGGGAAGATTGTAGAACGTCTTGACCATGTTTTAATGACTTCTTTTTTGTTAGCAGCATTTAATGCTTCTACTTTTTTCATTAAGTGTTCATCCACGAATGGACCTTTTTTTAAACTTCTTGCCATATTCTATAACCCTCCTTCTTATTTACCGTTACGACGACGTACGATTAATTTATTTGAAGCTTTTTTACTATCTCTAGTTTTAACTCCAAGAGCTTTTTTACCCCATGGAGTCATTGGTGCTTTACGACCGATTGAAGTTCTACCTTCACCACCACCATGAGGGTGATCATTAGGGTTCATAACAGAACCACGAACTGTAGGTCTAATACCTTTCCATCTATTACGACCAGCTTTACCAATGTTAACTAATCCATGATCTTCATTTCCAACAACACCAACTGTTGCTCTACAAACTGCTAAGAATTTTCTTACTTCACCAGAAGCTAATCTTACAGTTACATATTTTCCTTCTTTACCTAAGATTTGAGCAGACACACCTGCAGATCTAGCGATTTGTCCACCTTTTCCTGGATGCATTTCAATATTGTGGATAACTGTACCTTCAGGCATATTTCCCATTGGTAAGCTATTACCAACAATAATATCAGCATTTTCTCCAGAAACAATTTTCATTCCAACTTCTAATCCTTTAGGAGCTAAAATATATCTTTTTTCACCATCTACATAGTGAATTAATGCAATATTTGCAGATCTATTTGGATCATATTCAATTGTTGCAACTTTTCCAACAATATCATCTTTATTACGTTTAAAATCAATAATACGATATAAACGTTTATGTCCACCACCATGATGACGAGTAGTGATGACACCTTGATTATTACGCCCACCAGTTTTTGATAAACGAACTGTTAATGATTTCTCAGGCTTATTTGTTGTAATTTCTTCATAAGTCAAAGATGTCATATTACGACGTCCATTAGTTGTAGGCTTATATACTTTAATAGGCATCTGATTTCCTCCTTATTTTTCTTATCTGGAATGGAGTTCATTCCAATAGTTCTTCCAATTATTCTTCACCGAATAAATTGATTGAATATCCTTCTTTTAATTTAACAATAGCTTTTCTTCTTCTTTTTGTTTTACCAACGTATCTACCCATTCTTTTTGTTTTAGGTTTCACATTCATAATGTTTACACTTTCAACTTTAACATCAAACATTTTTTCAACTGCAACTTTAACTTCAGTTTTATTAGCAGTTAAATCTACATCAAATGTATATTTGTTTTCGTTTTGTTGTAACAATAAAGATTTTTCAGTAAGTACTGGTTTCTTTAAAACATCTGTAATATGTGCCATTATGCCAATACCTCCTCAACAGCTTTGATAGCTCCTTCAGTCATTACTAACTTAGTGCTATCTAAGATATCATATACGTTAAGTCCTTTTGAATTAATAACTTTAACACCTGGAATATTTCTTGCTGATAAAGCTACGTTTTCATCAACTTCGTCCATAACGATTAATGTTTTTCTGTTAGCTTCTAAGTTTTCTAACACTTTGATCATTGCTTTTGTCTTTGGAGCTTCCATAGCGATATTATCTAAAACAGTTAATTCACTATCGATCACTTTTTGACTTAAAGCAGACTTAAGTGCTAAACGTCTTACTTTTCTGTTCATTTTTAATTTATAGTTTCTATCTGGTGTAGGACCAAATACAACTCCTCCACCTCTCCATTGTGGAGCACGGATAGATCCTTGTCTTGCTCTACCTGTACCTTTTTGACGCCAAGGTTTCTTTCCTCCACCTTTAACTTCAGTACGGTTTTTCACTTTATGAGTCCCTTGTCTCCATGAAGCTCTTTGTAGTAAGACCATATCAAAGATTGCTTGGTTATTTGGTTCAATACCAAATACAGATTCATTTAATTCTGTATCTTTAACTTTTTGTCCTTCTTGATTATATACTGCAACTTTTAACATTAGTTTTCCTCCTTTCGCTTCATTATTCAGCAGTTTCCACTGCATCAGTAGTTTCTTCTACCACTGGACTTTCAGTTTCATATACAATTAAATCTTTAGCAGGATTAACTTTACCGTTTCCTTTTACTGCAGATTTAACAACAACTAAACCTTTTTTAGGACCTGGAATTGATCCACTAATTAATAATACATTGTTTTCAACATCAACAGCAACGATTTCCAAGTTTTGAACTGTTCTTGTTACATGTCCCATATGTCCTGGTAATTTTTTACCTGGAGCGATTCTGTTAGGAGCGATTGGCCCCATTGAACCAACGATTCTATGAGCACCAGAACCATGTCCCATTGGTCCTCTTTGTTGTCCATGTCTTTTTATAACACCTTGATAACCTTTACCTTTGCTAGTTCCTGTTACATCTACCACTTCACCAGCTACAAAGCTATCAACTTTAATTTCTTGACCAACTTCATAACTCATCATTTCGTCATAACGAAATTCTCTAATGAAGCGCTTAGGAGCTGTTTCAGCTTTTGCAACATGACCTTTATGAGCTTTTGTTGCTAATTTTTCTCTCTTGTCTTCAAAACCAACTTGGATAGCATCATATCCGTCAGTAGCAACTGTTTTCTTTTGTAAAACAACGTTTGGTGTTGCTTCTACAACTGTTACTGGGATTAATTTTCCATCAGTAGTGAACACTTGAGTCATTCCAATCTTACGACCTAAGATTCCTTTCATGAGTTACACCTTTACCTTTCCTTATAATTTAATTTCAATATCAACACCACTTGGTAATTCTAAACGAGTTAAAACATCAACTGTTTCTGGTGTTGGATTCACAATGTCAATTAGACGTTTGTGAGTTCTGATTTCAAATTGTTCACGAGAATCTTTATACTTGTGAACTGCTCTTAAAATTGTATAAACTTCTTTTTCAGTTGGTAGAGGTACAGGACCTACAACTTGTGCTCCTGACTTCTTCGCAGCTGATACAATTTTTTCAGCAGAAGTATCTAAGATTTTGTGATCAAATGATTTCAAACGAATTCTAATTTTGTTGTTTGCCATGACTTATTCCTCCTTCTTGCCAATTTATTGGCCTGCTCGATGCGAATTCCCTGAATACGTCCTCCGCTCATGACAACGGCTATCAGCGTTTCAGCAACCTCGCACTTCTTCGCATTCACAACAAATGCATTTTACACTAAATAGCGCATTAAATCAAGTCTTTTTGCTAATCTTTTAAAAAATTTTTAATGTGGTTAATTGTAAAAGTAAATTCTACTTTAAAAAATAAAGTGGAATTTAGTCTTACGAATTTTCTTGTTATATGTTATTGATTATTTGTTCCTCATTTTCTGGATTAATGATATGAATGA
>NZ_NFLY01000037.1:0-25724 GCF_002161155.1 Massilimicrobiota sp. An105 | reverse complement strand
GGAGCCTCAAAGTTTGCGTACTTGGAAAGAAGTCATCCACGACAATGGATATAATACCATATATTCTTTCATTTGAAAACTAAAAGCTGTTGACTTTTTTACTTTGTCAACAGCCTGAACAAGCTTAGCTTGTTTTTTTATTTTCTTTAGAAAATCTTTATCTTTTTACTGGTTTCCTTTTTCGCTTTTTCGTTCATACTATCAATGTCGATAGGAGTGACCTTTATGATCAATAAAATCAAACAACATAAAAAAGAAATTCAATTTATAATCAAGTGTCTACTTATCATGGGTTTGATATGTTTATGCTTATATCAACCTATGATGAAGATCTTTGAAAATCCTCAGTTACTAAGAAATCAGCTACAAAGTTTTGGTTTATTTGGACAAATCATTTTTGTTGGTATTGTTATTTTACAAGTTATATTTGTTTTTCTTCCAGGTGAAATTGTAGAAATTATGGCCGGATTTATTTATGGCCCATTTGTAGGACTCCTCTTATGTTTAATAGGGAGTGCTATGGGTTCGTTACTGATTTATACTTTTGTTAAAAAATGGGGACAAAATTTTATTCAGCGTTTTATCAGTTTAGATCAGATAAATCAGGTTCATTTTTTACATAACCCAGAAAAAAGAAATATTTTATGTTTTATTGTTTTCTTTATACCTGGTACACCTAAAGATATTCTCACTTATCTCATTCCATTAACAGATATGAAACTTTCAAC
The DNA here is from genome assembly GCF_002161155.1 of Massilimicrobiota sp. An105. Lineage (NCBI taxonomy): Bacteria > Bacillati > Bacillota > Erysipelotrichia > Erysipelotrichales > Erysipelotrichaceae > Massiliimicrobium > Massilimicrobiota sp. An105. The sequence goes on along the minus strand of NZ_NFLY01000037.1, from coordinate 24,996 downwards.
ATTTCTGTTCATTACAACTATCGCAAGAACACCTTCAATTATCACATCTACCATTGGTGGTCATGCATTAGGAATTGAAGATTATCTGTTTTCTATCATTATCTTTGTCGTAACGGGTATTATTTCTTTCATTGGTATTTACATCTATAAAAAAATAAACAAACGAAAATTATCATATCATCTTTAGAAAATCTTTCGTTTTATCCTCTACTTTTCTTTTTTAAATTCAAGTATAATGTAGAAAAGTCGGGAGGGGTTTTTATGGATTATAATATATTAATTGTAGAAGATGAAATTGAAATCTGTGATGCAATTGAGATTTATTTAAAAACACAAAACTATCATGTTTTTAAAGCGCATAATGGTATTGAAGGATTAGACATTGTTGAAAAAGAAACTATTCATCTTGCTATTGTGGATATCATGATGCCAGTGATGGATGGCATTCAAATGACAATGAAAATGAGAGAAAAATATGATTTTCCTATTATTATGCTTTCAGCCAAATCAGAAGATATTGATAAAGTCACTGGACTAAACATCGGAGCAGATGATTATGTCACAAAGCCTTTTGTGCCAATTGAATTACTTGCCAGAGTCTCATCACAGCTTAGACGTTATCGCAAATATCTAGATGCAACTGCAAAGAAAACATCACAGAATGTCTATACTGTTGGTGGTTTAGAGCTTAATTTAGATACCAAAACAGTGAGTGTAGATAATCGTCAAATCAAGGTCACACCTATTGAATTTAAAATCTTACAATTACTCATGGAGTATCCTGGAAAAGTTTTTTCAGCTGAAAACATTTATGAAAGTGTCTGGAAAGAAGATGCTATTAACACGGATACAGTGATGGTTCATGTTCGTAATTTAAGGGAAAAAATAGAATTAGATCCAAAACATCCTCAATATTTAAAAGTTGTGTGGGGCGTTGGATATAAAATTGAAAAACAAGGCAGGGATTAACTATGAAAATCAAAAAACATATCGCAAGTATTATTATCTTGGTAACACTGATAATAACAAGTATAGGAACTTATTTATGTTATCCTTTTATAAATCAAGCTACTCAAAAATCTAGTTTTGAAAGCCGTGATATTTCGGATTATATGTCTTCTTATCTGATTGAATACAGTTATGCATCTGATTTTCTACTCAAGGAAAGTCAAGATCCATCTGCTTCCATTTATGATTATTATCAATCTTCACAAGATGAAATCAATGCAGATTATTATTATGACTTCCAGTCAGCTGTAGAAGATAAAGTGAATGAACTCCATCAAAAAGAAGATATTTTCTTCCATATCACTGATCATCAATCACAAAAACAATTCTCTAATACCAATGATCCCATTTCTCAAATCTCACAAAACAAGGATTTACAAGACAAATATCAATGGTATATGCAAATTGAATTTGATAACAAAGGTGTTCCAAAAGTTATCCATACAAATGATGAGCATATCAATATTTATTCTCTAGAATCTCTCTTCTCTTATAGCACCACATTTTATGATGATTATAGTCAAGAAGATATCACAATTCGCTATCAACCTTTACAAAATATCACTATAACCTTTGCGATTAGTGATCAATTGCATATGACCAGTCAAATTGGTTCTTATCTGATGAATATATCACGTAGCCAATTATATCTCTACTCACTTCCATATATTTTCACTGCAATTGTGGTTTGTTGTATTGTCACATTATGTATTCCTATGAAATATCTTGAACAAAGTCGTTTCTTATCTTTTGTGATGCGTATTAAATTTGCCTTTCTGGCTATTATATGGGGAACATTAGCTATTATGATGTATGCTGGCACGGCAATTATGATTGCAGGTACTATCCAAGATCAGTTCCAATATATTTACCAGCAATTTGCGATTGAAGCTATTGGTCCCTATTTAACTCCAGCCATCAATATCGCTTATTACTTTATTTTCTATCTCCTCTTTATCATCTTAGCTTACTTTATGAAATATCTTTTCCATAAGGGACTCAAAAAATACTTTTGGGAAAATACATGTCTTGGATGGCTAATAACTCATGGCTATCAGATTATGAATAAAGTCATTGATTTTGATCTAGATGATTCTTTAAACAAAACTGTCTTAAAAATCGTTTTATTCAATCTCTTGATTATAGCAGGATGTTCAATATTCTTTGTTTTTGGTATATTTTTTGCAGTGATTTATTCTATTATTATCTTTATTTTAATAAGAAAGAAATTTCAAGATATTCAAAATGATTATCATACATTATTAAAAGCGACTCAACAATTATCTAATGGTCATTTTGATGTACAGATTAATCAAGATATTGGTATCTTCAATCCTTTAAAAGATGAATTTGTTCATATCAAGGATGGATTTGAAAAAGCTGTGAAGGAAGAAGTCAAATCTCAAAGAATGAAAACGGAATTGATTTCTAATGTTTCTCATGATTTAAAAACACCATTAACTTCTATTATCACTTATGTAGATTTATTAAAGAATAACAATCTTAGCAGTGATGATCGTCAACATTATTTAGATATCTTAGAAAGAAATTCTTTAAGACTGAAAAATTTAATTGAAGATTTATTTGAAGTCAGCAAAGCCAATAGTGGAGATGTCAAATTAAATCTTGTGGATATAGATATCATTTCGCTTATTAAGCAATCTCAACTAGAATGTCAGGATAATTTAGATGAGAAATCTTTATCCATGAAATGGAATTCATCCCAAGACAAGATGATGTGTCATTTAGATAGTTCTAAAACTTATCGTATTTTTGAAAATCTATTTATGAATATTAGTAAATACGCTTTACCACATACACGTGTTTATATTGATATTCATGATCATGATGACCATGTAGAAATTATCTTTAAAAATATATCTGAAGAAGAAATGACATTTAATGAAAATGAAATCGTAGAAAGATTTGTTCAAGGAGATAAATCAAGAAATACGCATGGCTCTGGTTTAGGACTAGCCATTGTCAAGAGCTTTACTGAAATACAAGGTGGGCAATTCAAAGTAGAGCTTGACGGTGATTTATTTAAGACTATTGTCATCTTCCCTAAATGTTCATAAAACAAAGAAGTTTTCGATTTGAAAACTTCTTTTTATTTGCATATTCATTGACAAGATTCTCTCTACGCATTAAGATATCCAAAGAATAGAATGGGGAGGTTCATTCAATGAAAAAATTAATAAATGTTTCAATGATTTATATGATAGCAGCTCTTGTGGCGGGTGTTTTTTATAGAGAATTGACTAAATTTAATCAATTCACAGGAAAAACAACATTAAGTGTTACACATACGCATTTATTTATTTTGGGTGTCTTTGTTTTCTTGTTGTTGGCACTCTTTATTAAAAATGATAAAGATATATTAGAAAGCTCATTATTTAAGAAATTCTTTATTTTATATAACATAGCTTTACCATTTTTTATTATCATGTTGATGACAAGAGGAGTTGTTCAAGTCTTGAATATTCAATTATCAACTGCAATGAATGCGATGATTTCTGGTATCGCTGGAATCTCACATATACTTTTAGCGCTATCTTTTGTTTTATTCTTTATCATTCTACGAAAAAAATCTATTCAAGCCGAATAGATTTTTTTATGAAAACAATAAAGCAATCAAAATGAATGCAAAGATGATTTGTGATGTTCCTGTTAAACATCCATATAACATAGCTTTAGGTCCTTCTTTAATAAGATCAGCAAATTTAACACGCATACCAATGGCTGCTAAAGCAATAATCTCAAATTGAGAACTTACCATTTTTGCAGATGTAGAAATGATGGCTGGTAAAATGCCTGTACTATTGATAATACTAAAAATAAAGAATCCAATAACAAACCATGGGACTTTGGCTTTAACCTTAGCTGCTACTCCTTCTTTTTTAGCAAACAATGGCTGATTTTCATCAAGATTCATCTTGGCATATGTTAAAGCAACGACAACCACAAAAATGATTCTGACAATCTTAAAGATTGTCGCAAATTCCACAACTTCCTGATTGACAAGTGATGCTGATGCAATGACCTGTCCAATAGATTGCAGTGTTCCACCAATCATCGCTGAAGTTTGAAGTGTTTCATGATGATATAATAAGCTTGTTAAAATAGGTAAGACAACCATCAAGATTGTTCCTGTGACATTGACAATTGTAATTGAAATACCTTTATCTTTACTGTCAGCTTCCACAATTGGAGAAACTGTTCCTATGGCCGAAGAACCACAAACAGCATTCCCCGCACACATTAACAATGAAAATTTCTTTGTGAATTTTAATCTTCTTCCAATAAAATAACACATAGCGATAGTCAATATCATTTGTAAAGCAATAAAGGCAACACCTTGTATACCAATTCCCATAATATCTGTTAATTGTAATGTTAAACCTGTTAAAACAATAGAATATTCTAATAAACGACTTTCTGAAAATTTCGTTCCCACATTAAAAATATCTTTATTTAAAAATGTATTGCCTGCAAGCATTCCAATTCCAATCGCAAAAAGTGCAGCACCAATACTTGGAAAAAACTTCGCAATCTGCTGAGCTATAAGTCCAATAGCCAGACAAACTATAAATCCTGGTAATATATCTTTGATTTTATTCATTTTGTCATCTCCCCTTATCAACCAGAGTTATATTACCACAATTTTTCTATAAATAAAAATTATGATATTTTATTTATTATAACAATATATTATAATGAAGATGAGGTGATTTTATGATAGATGATAAAATGAGAACATTCGTAGAAGTCGTTGAATGTCAAAACTATACTCAGGCAGCTAAAAATTTACATATTACTCAGCCTGCCGTTACACAACATATCAAAGCTCTGGAAGAACATTATCAACAAAAGTTTATTGATAGCACTCATAAATCTTTCCATCTCACCAAAATGGGTGAACTTTTATATCACTATGCCAAAACACAGATTCATAATGAAGATCTTTTTCAAAAACAGCTTCAAACAGTTTATCCACCTTTAACCATTGGCTCAACACTATCCATTGCCGATTATTATATTCCTCATATGATTGCGAAAAAATTCATTCAAACTTCTCGTCCATGTGAAATTGTTGTCGCTAATACGCATACTTTAATTCAAAAACTCATTAATGGTGAAGTTGAATGTGCTTTTGTAGAAGGACAGTTTGATACACAATTATTTGATTATCATTTATTAAAACAGGAAAGATTTATTGCTGTTGCAAGTATTCATCATCCTTTAGCTCATCAAAAAATAACATTTGAACAGCTTTTTGCATATCCATTACTCATTAGAGAAAAAGGTTCTGGAACAAGAGATATCCTAGAAAATTATTTACAACAGACAATCTATCCTCTTTCACGTTTTTCACATTTTATTGAAGTGGGTAGTTTATCTATGATAAAAACATTGCTTATGGACAGTCAGGCAGTTACTTTTTTATATGCTGGCGTTGTGAAAGAGGAAATACAAAATCAACAATTAATTGAATTACAGATTGAAAACTTTCATATTTCTCGTCCTATGCACTTCATTTATCTCAAATCACATATTCATAAAGATGAGTATCAGCAATTATTTCATATGATGACAGAATGAGAAAGGAGTTTTCTATGATTTATTTCCTTATCATCCATTGTATTGGCTTTATAATAATGAAAATAGATAAATCCAAAGCCAAGCATCACTTATATCGTATAAGTGAAAAAGCACTTTTTACAGTTGCCATTATCGGTGGCAGCTTAGGCGTATGGCTAGGGATGTATCTATTTCATCATAAAACTAAACATTGGTATTTTGTATGGGGTATTCCTATAATTGTCATCATACAGATGATAATCATATATAAACTGCATTTTCATCTATGATTGATTCACAATTTGAAAATCATCATAAGTTAAATCGAGAAATGGAATATTTGTATTTTGACATTGATAAAAGAGTGAACTTTCTTGAGATTGCATTAAATCTTCAACGCATCTTAAAAGAAGATTTTCAAAGACTTGGCGAGCAGGCGCTGAAATAGGATGATAAATATCTCTATATTCACCTTTGATTAACTGACTTGGCATGGCAATAAAATATCCATTTTCTTTTTCTATAATTTTAATATCATGTAAAGCAAGAACGCCTCCTATTGTTAAAGTAGCAGAGGCTTTTAAACTTCCACCATGATAAACCTTTGTTATTTTTATTGTATCTATCATATAATCTTTCCTTTCTGTATTTTCTTTTTATTCTTGATTTGTCTTGTTCTCTTGAATGGCATCACTGAGAATTTTTTGAACAACTTCACTTTTGGCATCAGCATAGTTCTGTACATATTTCCATGTTTTCTTTGCTAACTCTTTTTTTGTATTCTCATAAAGTTCTCTCGCATCATCGTGTAAGCGTAAATAATTCCTAAACAAGAGATACTTTTCAATTTCTTTTGAATCCTTAGAAAAAACATGTAAATTGATATCCGTATCTGGTCCTTTAAACATATGATGATTTTCAAAATCTGGTTCTTTGATACGCAAGATATAACCATGTTCACATAAATCATTGACATATAGTTCCTCTTTTCCAGCATCTTCAACCACCAGCAAAATATCAATAATAGGTTTTGCTGTCAAACCAGGTACAGAGGTTGAACCAATATGTTCAATCATTAAAGCACGTTCTTTTAATATTTTGGAGATTCTGTTTTTCTCTCTTTCAAATAAAACAGGCCATTTATCATCATAAGGTTTCAATAGAATTGTCTGATTATGTTCAATATTTCCACTCACAACAACTTTTTTAATATATTCATCAGTTAACTCTGTCATATCAGATTCCCTCCTTTTATCGATTATCATATTATATCATATACTTATCAAATGAAAATGGTGGATCCTCTATTTTGAGGTATCCACCTTCATTATTTATTACTTATCAGAAGTAAAATTGATTCCTTTTATATTACTTTTGAAATAAATCTTTGATTTTATTTTTTAATGTTAAATATACAATACCAATCAATGTTATAATGGCAACAAATAAATATCCAGCAAAGTTTCCATAAAGATCTGAGGTTTGTGGTTGCATAGATGATTGTACCTGTTGAATATTGTTTTGGCTTTGAATTTGTTGTGAAGGATTATCACTTTGTTGTGGAGTGTTCTGATTAGGATTTTGCATTGGTTTATTTTCATCAGGAAGAGAAGGTTGACCTTGAGATGATGATTCTGCTTTGACAGTAATCACTCTTCTAGCCTGAGTAGAATAACCATATTCATCATATACAGTATAAGTCAATTCATAAGTTCCAGGTTTTGATGTATTCACTTGACCAGCAACCTGAATTTGAGATGTAATATCTTTTCCTGTATAATCCGTTGCACTCACACCCTTCATTGGATCAAATTCTTCTCCAACAGTAAATGTATTATCTGATGGTAAAATAATTGTTGGTGCTTTTTCTTCTTTGTTCACTGTAATATACTGAACATCCGTTCTTGTCAATCCACCATTTTCATCAGTAATTTCAGCATACCATCCTAATGTTTGATTAGCCAGATTATTTAATGTCAATTGTGCAGTTTGACCACTTTCTACATTTTTAACTTCACCTAACACTTCACTTCCATAAACATCTATATCTAAAGATGAAGTTTCAAGACTCTTTGTCTTTGGTTCGATTCCCAATGCTGAAAAAGGAATTTCAAATTCTTCTTCTCCATTAATATTGGCGACATCACCAATATCAGTTTCATCTTTAGCATCATAATCATCTAATGAAGGTGAGTATGTACGAATAATAATTTTTTCACCTTCTAAATCAAAGTGCATTAAACGAATATATCCCATACCACCAGCTTTTAATCCTTGATAATCGAATAACATCTGATAAACCGTACGATCTGCAACACCATCATGATTATCATCAAAACTTTCTACATTTGTCTGAGCGTTATGATAATGTCCTGATAATACCATGCAAACATTTGGATTCACAGCTACGACTTCATCATGGATTCGTTGAGGTTCTTCACCCAAACCTCCACTAGCAAGTAAGTATTCATGGAAGTTCAAGATGGCCTTACGTTCAGGATATTGTGCTAAGACATCATTCATCCATTGAATTTCTTCATCACCAATACCCCATCCCATGTAAATCATAATAAAGTCAATACCACCTACACTAATTAAATCATAATGTCCTCGATTATCTTTATAACTTTGACCATACCAAGGATTCTGATTATATCTTTCTTCACCAAAATACTGAGAAAAACTTGTATAATCACCACTTAAATGACCAACATCATGGTTACCAGCCAATACACCATAAGGCATTCCTGCTTCATCAAGTATTTTATAAGCTTTATCGGCATTTTCCCATTCAGGATCAAGATGTTCATCATCAATAATATCTCCATCATGGAACATATATTGAATATTCATACGTTCTCTATTTGCGAGAACCCATTCATGAATATCTAACTGATACTGATATGAACCATCAACATCTTGTTCAGGATTACCATCATAATCTTCATTATAATATTGTGTATCACTTTCTACAACAAATGTAAAATCATAATCTTCGCGAGGAGTATCATCTTCATTAGAAGTTGTAATACGTGTTGTTTGTGAATCATATTGAGGTGGCGTATATCCTTCCCCATTTTGTATCATGACTCTTACTGATGAATCTTTGAGATAATCATTTAACTCTATTGATGCAGTTAATTCAATCTGACTGCCATCATAAATCTTTTGGGCATCTTGTAAATCCCATTCTTGAGTTGTGTGATTATAAACATACATAAATGTTTTGGCATTATTACTTTCACCTTCCCAATGAACTTTCATTGCATCCTTATTTGTAAATGAAGAATCAACCTTAATATCAAATTGCTGATATGGGAAGCCATTGGCAGAATTTGTTTCAAAAGACTGTTCATTAGTACCAGAAGTCTGACTCACACCTTGAGAAGCTTGAATATTTTGATCATTCAAAGTATATTTTTGGCCTTTCTTAAATGCAACATTCATAACATCATTTGTTGCATCACTCACTTGAACAGATAATGTAGGATCACCATGAATCACTGACCCATCACCTGGTGTGATTTCACCAACAGTAGCATTTTCTTCAGGAACAGTAAATGTTATTGTTTTGGTAGCCATATTCCCTACTTCATCTGTAGCAGTTAAAGATAAAACGTGTTCTCCAGCATCTAATGTCTTTGTATCAAATGCATAAGGCAATTCAATTGCTTGATTATCCAATGTTGCTAATAAAGAAACATTTTTACTTATAGCATCTTTAGCACTCGCTTCAATTGTATGACTTCTATATTGTGCATCTTCTTCCATATTTGTCATAATTTCAGGAGCCGTATTATCTACTATAAACTGTATAGATGATTCTCCAGTTTGAAGTGTATGCACACCATCTGATAACTTTGTTGTATCAAGATCATAACGTAATGAATCAAATGATGCTTCAGGAATATCAAATGTGACATAAAGAATTTCTATTTTACTTGTTCCATCTCCCATTGAAATTTCAGTTTGTGGAGAATAATTGTCCAATGTTTCTGGTTGATCTGGATGCCAGTTATCTGCAGTATGTTCAACTGCTCCAAGCCCCTTAACACCAGTATATTTTCCTCTCAAAGATGTACCATCAGGTAAAACAAGACGAATATTCTTTAAAACAAAATCATCGTTATTTTCAATATTATGTTCTAACACATTAGCTTTATTTCCAGCATGGAATGCAATTGTCACCTGTTTTTTATCATAATCAAAATATTTTGCATCTACATCATAACTATATGTCATCCATGAGTCATAAGTTCCTTCATTAAAGACACCTATTGAATCGTTACCTATAGAAACTGCATTTTTAAAGAAGACATCTGTCTGTGAAGCATCAAATGCAATTTTTGCTGAATTGCTAATAGATTTTTTGGCTTCACCTGTAATATCTTTACCATCAAGAATAAGGTTTTCTCCCGTTCCTATAATTTGTTGATTTTGTGATACCACTGTTTGATCATCTATATTGAAACGATCACCCTCAAGAGTTCCTTCTTCATTGTTTACCGTTTTCACATCAGTTGTTACTGTTTGATATCCATCACTAACAACAAAATAATATTCATAAGAAGATTTCCCAATTAAGTCAACACTTGCTAGAGTATAATTGAAAACATCTCCATTATTTCTTAAAAGATTATATTGAGTATAGCCGTTTGACTTATTATCTTTCATATATAATGATACAGTTTTAATCGTTGTCTCTTGTGAAGTTGCTTTGATTTCAAATGCAAAATCTTCATCTGTATGAAAAGTTGATGCTGTACGATCTTCTAAAACAGGTTCACTTACTGTATCTGGCAATACTGGAGAATATTGCGGTTTCGTATTACTATCAACTCTACCAGGTGTAGGCGTTCTATCATCACTCACTAATACAGACTGGAATTGTCCATTATTATATTGGTTTTGATAAACAATAGATTTGTCAGCTGTTGTATTATCAGTTCCATCCATATTATATGTTACATAATCAATCACATCTTTAACATTAGTCGCTATTTTAATTCCTCTCGCTCCACTATTAGACATCCCACCACATGAAATTTCAATCAATTGGTCATCTGAAAGATTTGTTCCCCATTTTTCATTAAAATTATCTTTTGTTAAAGCATCATTTGTACCATTTTTAATCCAGAAAACAAGTGTTTCTCCAGATTTTAAAATCTTATCTTCGTTTGTTTCCCACCAAATACTATCACTACCACTATCTGGATAATTATAATAGAGCTTATAATCTTTCAAATTTATATCCTTATTAGAGTTATTATAGATTTCAATAAATTCATACGCATCTGCACCATCTACATTAGAAGTATCTGGAATAACTTCAGTGATTGTTAAGGCAGGCGCATTTGTTACATCGACTTCTCCACTTTGAACTGGAATTAAAGATGATGTATAAGTAGCTTGATTGACTCCATCACTGATTGTGACTTTATAAGTTATACTGTCATAATTTTTAACAGCATTATATGCAATTGACCCTTTTAAAATATCATTGTCATATGTAAAGTTAATTGTATCAATGAGTGTTTCTCCACTATAAATATCTGCAGTTGCTGTGAAAACTTTTTCTAGATTTGTCTGAATCGTCATTTCATAATCTTGAAGATTTGAAACCACAGATGGTGCATCAATTGATACAGTAGGATTCTCTATCACATCAGGGCGTTGATATTCTCCAAAAATTTGATTAGAAACATTTCCTACAGTCTGTTCACCATCATAATGAACAACTCCTTCAGAGTTTACATATGTTACATAAATAGACTCATTTACATCTATTTTCTCATTAGAACTATCTTGTGCATTATATTCTGCACGATTTAATTCTAAACCTGTCTGTGAAGTAATCTTCATTATACGAGACCCAGAATTTGATAAACCATCACTTTGTACTGTCGTCAGATCTTTACCTTTTTCTAAAGCTGTTCCATAATTTTCATTGAAGTCGTTCACTGTATAATGAGCACTTATCACTTTTTCATTTTGAATCCATACAGTTAAAGTCTTCTTTGCTTCTAATTGAATATCATCTTCCAATATCCACTCAGTTTCTTTAGTTCCATTAACATAAATAAAATGATAATCTTTCAAATCTACTGTCTGATTACTAGCGTTATAAACTTCAAAATATTCAAATGCATCAGAGTTATCCACATTAACAGTATTAGGTACAAACTCAGTCAATAATAATGGTGATTGATATTTCACTGAATCTGTTGTCTCTGCTGTAATTGTCTTATTAGATTTTAATTCATTAACTCCATCAGTTAATTCAACTGATAACTCAAAAGATTCTAACCCACTTAAATCTGATGCAGGAATAGAAACAAAAAATTCACCATTATCATAAGTCATATTATATGACTTATTATTTATAAAGGCTTTTGCTTCTAATATAACAGAAGTTAAGTTTGTAGTTGCTTTCACAACATATGATGCATTTGGGTTAAATGTCTCATTAACTAATAGACTAACTGCTGCATCTTCATCCTTATTAACGACATAATGGTCATCTAATGTTTGTTCATCAACCAATGATCCTGGCGTTGGATCTCCATCATAGCCAAGTGTCAATTCTTGAATACGACCATCCTGATATTGAAATGTAATCCCCTTTTTTGTCTGGGCCTTTGCTTCTCCATCATTATAAGTCATAGAATTAATGACTTGCTTAGTATCCTTGACAAGGACTTCCATTGAACGTTCTTCAGAATTACTAAAACCATTCACCGATTCATTTGTTTTCACAATATTTACTGATTCATCAGTAATGTTATAGTAAGAGCGGAATTGATTTTCATCAAGTGAGTCACTTTCACTATTACGTACCCATACAACCAATGTCTCCCCTGCTTCGATTGTTGTACCTTCAGGGATTTCCCATAAAGTATTTTTACTTCCATTGACATTTTGAATAAGATAATTATCCATATTTAAAGTTTGATTCGTTGTATTGTAAAGCTCAATATATTCAAACGCATCTGTACCTGATGCAGTTGTCATATCAGATTGATGTGTATCAGCTACAATCTCACTAATCATTACTGGACTTATAATTTTTGAAGCATTCTTTGTAAGTGTATCTGTTGCATGAACAACAGATAATGCATTCAAATTCATTGATGATGCCACAACAAGAACACTCATACTACTACCAATTAACTTTTTAGCTTTTTTTCCCATTTTGTTTCCTCCATTTATAAACGGATTATAACAAAACAGCTTCTAAAGATTGTTAATGTCAGGTAAAAAGTACATTAATAGTTTTTAATGACATCAAAACATTGATTTGAAACCACCTTATCCACTATATGAAAGCAATTTATTTCATGCTAGATTAAAATGATATAAATTGCTTTTTGTTGATTAGCACATTCATTATTCTTGCTTTAATATCATAAAAATGACTTACATTATAATTATGAGTGCAATTAGATTGTATAATGTATTTCCATAATCTCTATATACAAAAAAACGACAATGATGATCGTAATTGATATTCATTGCCGTTTTCTTCTTTGAGATGATTTTACGATTATTTATCTCGTACAGCCTTTTATTCTACTTTTTATATATGTTCAAATTGTTGTATACCCCACGTTTGAATTGTCTGATAAAGAACAACATCTAAAATAATAACAATCATAATCACACTATACATATACATAGACACAGACATAAGATTGATCAACCATAATCCATAAACCATTGCGATAACAATCGCAACCCCCATTGAAATAAACATCGTTAAAACAACAGGTAAACTCTGTTTCACACAGACTGTTTCATTAACCCAGTCAAACTTAGGCTTCCATAAATTGAGTAATAATCCTAAAAAATCAATCAATAGTGTAAATAAGATAGGAACAACCAAGACAAGTAAGCTATCAATCATTCCAATACCTGTCACATAAATCAAAGCGACAGAAAGAATTAAACCACCGGGAATACATAAGAAAGCATGCATAGCTAATTTTGAATTTAAAATATCCTGTGTTGTTATAGGGAGTGATTTAATAATCCAGAAACGATCTCCTTCTAAAGAAATAGAGGATGCACTGATCATATTTAATGATGATACAGCAATAACCATTAAACATAACACTGGAGTCATATATTCTTGAATCTGAGAAATAGAAGCAATCATTTGAATTTCATCTTGATAAATCAAGACAGCTCCCGCAGCGATGATACAAAGAATAATACCCATTGCTCCATTCAACATCACCATCGCATTAGAAGTAAAATGTTTGATTTCTCTGATGAAAAGAGCTTTAAACATTGTATTTTGCTTCATTGGTTTTGCTTTATAGATGGCTTTTTTCACTTTTGGTTTCGATGTTGCCATCTTTGTAAAGTTAACTGACAATAAGTAAATAACCAAAACAAATGGTAAAACTGCACATAACAAATAAATGATAAAGCTTATCACATTTCCTTCACTTAATGCCAGACTCAAATGATACAGCGGAAACATTGAACTTTCAATGGCTTCTGCTATTGTCTTTCCATTTTCCAAGAGCCATGTCATATATGTTTGTATAGAATTCACTGCATACATATATAAACCAAATGCTCCTACAAATAAAACAACAGAAATCATTGTTTTAAAACGATGAATCTTCACAAGTACATGTGCTAATATCCAGCTAAATAAACAAGATATAGCTAATACAAATAATGGCAATGTCAAACAAACACCAATAAACATAAGAATTTCAATCAAATTCATGCCTACATTTGTTATATAAACATAAAAAGCTGGTAATGCAATGAGTGCTTCATAAACATAATTTAATATCAGTATCGTAAAGACTCGGCTCAATAAAATATCACTATTTTTAATAGGCATAGCCAACAACAATTCATTATCTTTGGCTTCATAAATTTCATGATGTGTTAAGAAAATACTTCCTATAAAGCAAAGCAAAATAATGAATAATGCCATTAAAGCAAAGTATAACCATTCAATCCCCATCATTGAAAATGGTTCAATCAAAGAATAAAACAACATCCCAAACATGCCAATAAAGACAACACCTACATAAGCAAACAATAAACCAAATAATATCAGCTTTCCAATACTGTTCCCTTTTTTCTTAGAACTTTTTGTTTGTCTTAATAAAATACCCTGCAATCTAATCTTAATGAGCGTCATTAACATTGTCATCATCCTCCAACTCTAAGAAAACATCTTCAAGTGATTCATCACCAATTACATCTTGAGTCTTTCCACTGACAATCAATTTTCCTTGTTTAATAATCGCAATACGATCACATAACTTTTCAGCCACTTCCAAAACATGTGTTGAAAAGAAAATGGCACCACCACGATCACAATGATCACGCATGATTTGTTTTAATAAATGTGATGCTTTTGGATCCAATCCAACAAAAGGTTCATCCATTAAAATTAATTGTGGTTGATGTATAAAAGCTGAAATAATCGCTAACTTTTGTTTCATCCCGTGTGAATAAGCACTAATAGGTTGAGCCAGATCACTTGTTAAATCAAATATATCGCCGTACTTAGAAATACGTTCTTCTCTATCTTCCTTAGAAACCTGATAAACATCTGCTACAAAATTTAAATATTGAATTCCTGTGAGATATTCATATAAATCTGGATTATCTGGTATATAAGCCATGATTTGCTTACATTCTAAAGCATGACTTTTCATTGATTTTCCATTAATAATGATTTCCCCTTCATCAAAAGGCATAATACCAGCAACAGCTTTCAATGTTGTTGTTTTTCCTGCCCCATTATGACCAATAAAGCCATAAATATGTCCTCTTTCAATATGCAATGATAAATCATTAACAGCTTTATATTGATCATATTTCTTTGTTAAATGTTCAATCTTTAACATCTTATATATCCTCTCTTTCTATAAATAATTATTAATATTATTTATATTATATATTTTATATTTTTAATATTTAATCGTCAATCTTTTGACTACATTTTCTAAATAAAAAATAAGAATACACATAAATAAATACAGTCATACCTATAATACCAATCATCAATACCAGATAAGTGTACGAAAAATGAACTAATGCACTTATACCATTTATTAATCCAATCATCACAAAACAATATCCACTAATTTTATGTGTCTTTTTCCAAACATATTCACTTGCTAGTGTCCATGGTGTTTTGATGCCAAAGAAATAATTTTGTGGAACTTTTGGCAAATAATTTCCCATTCCTATCAATAATAACGACATCATCAACCATATAAAAATCTCAATATCCCCCTGTGGATTAAAAATCATATATTCAAAAAAGATAGCCAAAATAATAAAGAAAACTGTTAATCCACACTGAAAAATACGATATGTTTTCTGTCTTTTTTCTAAATTCATTCTTTTAGGATCAATATGCTTTGTAAGTGACATGCCATAATAAACAAATATTGGTAAAAAAGCTAAAAGGAAAACCCAATAACGACTTCCATATCCATCAATCTCCCATTGTCCATTCCAATGTATAGGAACAACATGAGGCATCATAAAAATACCTGCACACAAAAGAATTGTGACTAACCATAAAATCCAATCAAAAGCTCTCACTTTCATTTTCATTCCCCCATATCAATAAAATTCATAAACCACTTCATTACTTCTTGAAAAACAGACATATCAATACTATAAACAATATTCTGCCCCTGTCTTTCATCAATGATCAAACCACTTGATTTCAAAATAGATAAATGATGTGATATAGATGGTTTCGTCATTTGAAAACAATCTGCAATTTCTCCAGCATTTAAAGGTCTATCCTGTAACAACTCTAAGATTCTTCTTCTCGTTGGATCACTTAACGCTTTAAATGCATCACCCATATCTCTCCCTCCTTTAATATTTAGATATTTATCTAAATATCTAAATATATTTTATCACTTTGCTTTCTATTGTCAAACAAAAGAAAAAAGAACTATACAAAATGTATAGTTCCATGTATTTGAAGCCTTATATTATTCAGCAACTTTTTGTTCTTTAATAACTTTAGCAATTGATGCGATTACGTCTTTTTCATCTTCACCTTCAGCTACGATTTCTACAGTAGCTTTAGTAGGAACACCTAAAGACATAACACCCATAATTGACTTCAAATTAACTTCTTTACCATTGTAACATAATTTGATATTGCTAGTAAATTTGCTAGCTTGGTTGACTAAGATAGTTGCAGGTCTAGCATGTAATCCAACTGGATCTGAAACTACAAAAGATAATTTTTCTGCCATCTTATTGACTCCTCCTTAATAATTTATAGTCTTATTATAACACATTTCAATTACTTTTCCATACATTTTCAAAAGTTTTTAATACGCTTTCATGATATTTTTTTGTCAAGTGTTTTAACTCTTTTTTTCTATTCCAAAAAGCATTGATATAATGAATAAAACTTCATATAAAAAGGAGAATTGACTCAAAATTCTCCTAAAAAGTTTTTTGTGCTACAACCAAAAATTGATGTGTTGTCATTTCAAAATATGAATGATCTTTCATTTCTTTTAAGGCCTGTAAATAGAAAACCTGATATCTATTGACATTCGCAAAGTCTGGTGACACTTTTGTAAAATATTGATATAATGACTGAATACTATGAAAACGAATTGTTCCATAATCTTCAAATTTATCAACAATACGCATACCAATACTTTCTAAAGTCTGTGCACAGCTTTCAGCATCCCACTTTCCTTTCATTTGGAAAGGCATATATAAACGAACAAATTCTTTTAAATTCTCTGTTCCATGCTGATTGACAATGAAATATCCACCTTTTTTCAAAACTCTTTGGATTTCATTTTTATCATAATTACATTCCTGGCACATAATAATATCTATTTTTTCATCTTTAAAAGGCATTTTTCCAGTTGGTGTCAATGTTGTGACTTTGACTGATGAATCATCTTCAAACTGACTCTGTACTCTTTGTGTATCCGTATAAGGTTCAACAACAAACATCGCTTCCGTATCATCTTTAAATTGACTCGCAAACTTTCCTGAATCCACACTCATGACAGCCAAATGATCTTCAGGTGTCATATATTGTCTTAAAATCGAAGTTTCATCATAATTTTGAGGTGTTAATGTATAATCTTTTTCAAAATCAGTATTTGGCGTAAAATGTTGTAATTCGTTTTGTAATAAATGCGCATCTTCAATTTGTCTACGACATCTTTTTTTACTATATATCAAAATAGCATATTGAACAACTGCATCAGCAACAATACCCATTGCTAAAAACAAGACAAAGTAAATAAACCACTCTAGACTAAACAGTGGTGCTGGTGATGAAATCAAATAACAGATAAAGCAAAGAAAGACCATATATCCAACACGATTATAATTAAATGGTTTATCTAAAGATAAAAACCAGTTCATATTGTTCATCTTTTCCATTTTACTTTTTGTTATTTCAAAAAAGACGACCTGCATTAAAAATAACACTGCTATAAAAATTAATAATAATATCATTAAATATTCCATATAAACTCCTTATTCTATACTTTCTCCCTCAATTGTATAATAATGATGTCCGTCTGAAAAATATCCCTCATTATGGAATGTTAAATCTCCTTCAATAGAAAACAATTCTTCCATATCATCATCTATACTATAGACATAACTTCTTCCATTTTTATTCAATAACAAATAATTTTCATCATTATATTCAATTAAAGGTGTTTCTGGTAAAGATGTATATTCAACAGGGAAGACTTCTTCTCCTGTTATATCAATAATACCATACATACCATTTTCATTATAAACCGCATAATATGAACTGCCTATGTACTCCATACGATAATATGCTTTTTCTGTCAATTTTTCACCTTTATCGTCGATTAATGAATAACCTTGATCATCAATTTTCACAATGGCTCTACCACAAGCATCAAATGGATTCGCTTCAAGATATGTTTGGTCAAACACCTGTTTATTGTCAAAATTATAATAGACATACCCTTTTTCTTGTACATAAACTGGATACATTTCAAAATTTAATTCCTGCACATTAGGATATAATTGACAATTTTCAAGTGTTCCTTTTGACTTTCCATCTTTATATATATAATGTGGTCCATAAACCTTTTCTTCACGTATTAAATATGTCTGTGTATCATAATAATAAGTATTAATTAAAGTTGGAACACCACCAATAGAATAAAGATATGTTTTATCATCAGAAGTTAAAATAATATTATCTTTATTATCAAAATAAGCATCTTTAATCGCAATGTTGTTTTGATAAACCTTTTGATTTTGAAAATCAATATATATCATACTTTTTAACTTCTCATCATTAATGATACATCCAGCATCATTTTGAAGTAAAAACGTATAAGTTCCTTTTTCTACTTCAAGATCAAAATCTTCATCTTCATTGCCAGTCACATAATAAAAGTGATTCTTATCTTTAAATCCAACAACCATAGATTTTCCATTTTGATATTGTGAAACATATGTCACAGCATCTTTTCCTCTATAAAGTTCTTCACCATTTTGATATAAAACAATATATTCTTTATCCTGATAAATCACTGGTAAATCAGTTTTCATAATACTTGTTTTGTCATTGGCCTGATACAAGATTTCGCCTTCACTATTTAAAACATAAAGATTATCTTTAACCAATTGATTTTGAGAAGTTTCTTCTTGTTTTTGATTATCTTGTTTTTGATCATCTTTTTTCTTTTCTTCTTTTTTAGTCGCAAAAAACATCTGATCTACACTTTCTAGTGTTTCATATTCACCCATTGGGATCATTTCATCACCTTCCAATGAAATCAATCCCACTTGTTTTTGACTATTTGTGACAATATATCCTAAGTTCCCAACACGTTCAAATGATTGGTATTGATATTCTGTTATTTGTTCACCTTCAGAATTATATAAAGCACTTAATTCTTTATCATTTGTTAACATAAAGTAGTTTAGTTTTTGATTTTGACTACATCCCACCAATAATAAAAGTGTTATGAGCCCAACGAATATTTTTTTCATCGTTCAATCCTCCTTTAGTTGCCCCTAGTATACCATAAAATATACTTTTTAGCATTGTTTTTTCAAACAATCAGACTATAATAGAAAATAAGGGGTGATATGAAATGAATGAAACATTACAAACAATCGCAAAAAGAAAAAGCTGTCGTAGCTATCGAAGTGAAATGATTAAAGATGAAGAACTTCAAGCTATTTTAAAAGCTGGAATTCAAGCACCTAGTGCTATGAATAGACAATTATGTGAAATCTATGCCATTACCAATTTGGCTTATATTGATGAATTAACGAATGCTATTAAAAAAGTAAGTGAAGAACGTGGTGAAAAGAAACCAGATACTTATCATTTCTCTTATCACGCTCCAGTATTACTGATTGTCAGTGGTCCTGAATATGATTCAAGACGTGTCGAAGATGGCAGCTGTATGTTGGAAAATATCTTTCTAGCAGCAACGAGTCTAAACATTGGTTCATGCTGGATCAATCAACTCCGTGATACACAAGATGTTGATGAAGTAAGAAACATTTTAAATAAAATGGGTATTCCTCATAATCATCAAGTTGTTGGTTGTGCTTCTATTGGTTATGTCAATCAAGAAACACCTACAAAAGATAAAAATGAAAACCGTATTCATATTGTTAAATAAGACATAAAGAAAGAGGCTCAAATGAGCCTCTTTCTTTGGGTATATGTTTGTAATATTAAGATTAACCGATGTATAATGGTTGGTCATTACCAACGACTTCACCAGTTTTTGTTGTCGCAACATAATATACAGAAGAATCTTCTGGTTTATAATAAACCTCTAATGTATCAATAGTTGTCATTTTAACACCTTTTGATTTAACATCCTCTTTTACTAACTTCTCAATAGATGTTGTTTCAACATTTTTATTATGAAATTGTACTTGTAATTTAATTTTCACTGCGTCCCCTCCTTAATTCATATTATAAATGAAAGCGTTTTACATTTCAATAAATTACTTCATTTACCTCCAACAATATACCACTTTTTTAAGAAATACTCAAATTTTTATTGAATTTTTTATGATTTTCTCATATTTTTTATATCATATTCTCAAAAATATTATCAAATTTTTAATACAAAAAACATATTTTATCAATTTATCTAATCTTTAAAATAATCGGATTTATCATTTCTTTGATTGATAAATCTTGATCAATCCCTTTAACAATTTACCTTATCAGCTATGTTTTCAACTACTATATCACAATTTTTCTCTTTTATTTTACATGAAAAAAGATTCTTACTTGTCCATTCAAGTAAGAACCCTTTCATTATCCATTCATTTTTTTCGTATAAGCTTTTCTTCTTTCATTTTCAGTTAATAAACGTTTTCTTAAACGAATATTCTTTGGTGTCACTTCTACAAGTTCATCATCATTAATATAATCTAAACAAGCTTCTAGGTTGAAAACTCTTGGTTTCTTTAAAACAACAGTTGAATCTTTTGTAGAAGAACGTGTATTTGTTAATTGTTTTCCTTTTGTGACATTGACAACCAAATCATTATCACGGCTATGTTCACCCACAATCATACCTTCATAAACTTCTACACCTGGACCAACAAACATAACTCCACGATCTTCAACACCGCCAAGGGCATAAGCTGTTGTTTGTCCTGTATCAATAGAAACAAGAACTCCTAACTGTCTTTCTCCAACAGTATCTCCTTCCATTGGACGATAATCTAAGAATGAATGATTGATAATTCCATATCCTTTTGTCATTGTTAAAAAGTTTGTCATGAATCCAATTAAACCACGTGATGGAATGATATAATGCACTTTTGTCATACCGTTATCAGATTCCATATTTTCTAATGTTCCACGTCTAAATCCTAAAGATTCAATAATGCTTCCAATACATTCATCTGGTGCTTCAATAAAGACTTCTTCATAAGGTTCACATTTAACACCATCAATTTCTTTAATAATAACTTTTGGTTTAGAAACCTGTAATTCAAATCCTTCACGACGCATATTTTCAATTAAGATAGATAAATGTAATTCTCCACGTCCTGAAACAATCCATTCTTCAGCATTTGGCACTCTTTCAATCTTTAAAGAGACATCTCTATTTGTTTCTTTAAATAATCTTTCTTCTACTTTACTTGCTGTGACAAACTTACCTTCTTTACCTGCAAATGGTGAAGTATTTGTACCAAAAACCATTTGAATTGTTGGTTCATCAATACGTAATAATGGTAAAGGTTCTTCATGTCCCATTGTACAGACAGTTTCACCAACACCAATATCCGCAAGTCCCGCAATAGCAACAATGTCCCCAGCACTAGCTTCTTCAATTTCAATTCTATGTAATCCTAAAAAGCCAAATAATTTTTGAACTCTAAATTGTGTTTTTGTTCCATCTGCTCGTAAACAAACAACAGTTTCATTAACTTTAACTTTTCCTCTTTGAATACGTCCAATACCAATACGCCCTACATATTCATTATAGTCAAGTAAAGCAGGCTGGAACTGTAATCCACCTTCTTCATCTACTAATGGAGCTGGAATTTCATTGATAATCATATCAAATAAACAATCCATATTAGGAACCTGAGTTGCAATATCAGGATCTAAACTTGATGTTCCCATTAAAGCTGAAACAAAGACAGTTGGGAAATCTAACTGATTATCATCAGCACCTAATTCCATAAATAATTCTAAAACTTCATCCATAACTTCATGAATACGAACAACTGGACGATCGACTTTATTAATCACGACAATTGGTTTCACTTTAGCTTCTAGAGCCTTCTTTAATACAAAACGTGTTTGTGGCATTGTTCCTTCATAAGCATCAACAACCAATAAAACACCATCAACCATATTCATGATACGTTCTACTTCACCACCAAAGTCAGCATGACCAGGTGTATCCATAATATTAATACGATAATCTTTATAATTAATAGCAGTATTTTTAGCTAAAATAGTAATTCCACGTTCTCTTTCAATGGCATTTGAATCCATTGCTCTTTCAGCAATCTGTTCATTATCCTTTAATGTTCCAGATAATTTTAATAACTGATCAACAAGAGTTGTTTTTCCATGGTCAACGTGAGCAATAATTGCTATATTTCTAATGTTATTCATGTTTTTCACTCCTCCTTTTTGCCTTTTTGATTATAACACAATTCATTGAAAAGACAATACAAAAAGCTTGACTCTTTATTGAATTTATCATGAAAAATACAGGGAGTTTAGCCCTGTATGAAAAAATCATATGTCAGTTGAATCACCTGACGAATATGTTCTAAATTATCATAATTGTGTGTCGCACCTTCTATTGGATGAAAAACTGGATTGAGAAAACCTTTTAAATATTTCTGAGATATCGCATAAGGAACTGTTGTATCTTCAGTTCCATGAATAATCATAAGATCATTTTGATAAGTATCTAAATCCTGATATAAATCTCTCGATGTTATATCTTCAACAAATTCATGAGAGATTTCAAAACCACTATGATCATAATAAGGAGCTTCTTCAACATGCCCTTTTAAATATTCAATCGCTTCAGGAAGATTGAATGCAGGTGCCCACAAACACATTTTAGAAATATCTTGAGGATACATTTTAGCAACCTCACTTGCGATAGCTCCACCCATAGAATGACCAAGCAAATAAATATCTGTCACACAATCCATCTGCTTGACTTCCTCTAAGATTTTGATAGCTGAATCTAATTCATTTTGAAAAGTCATATCTTTAAAATCTAAATCAGATTGTCCACTGCCTAAAAAATCCATACGAATGGTTCCAATATTTTGTTTTTCCAGCATTCTTGATAATTGTACATAAGAAAATTTTGTTCCTGTATTTTGACCTGTAAAACCATGAAAAATAATACATACTGGATATTGATTTCCATCAGGTTTATGAAAGAATCCACGCATAACTCCTTGTTTTGTCTTAATTTCATAATATTCTTGCATGTCTTTATCCCCCTTATAATTGATTGAAAATCGCCTCTGTCAATAAAGCATAACCATCTTCGTTAATATGTAAACCATCAATAAAAACATCTTCTCTTAAAATATTGTCTTGATATAAAGACTGATAAATATCTATAAAGTGAACATAGTCATAAGGTATCATACGTTTATATTCCTGCATGATCATCTGTAAAATATCATGACTTCTTAAACCTTGATGCATAGCCTGATAACCATGAACCTTTTCAATACACGGTATTGGGCTCAACAAATGAATTTGACATTCTGGTAAATTATAATGAATAATCTCTACCATTTCTTTAATATTTAAAGCAATATCCCTTGGACTTGCCATCACTGTATTTCCTAAATCATTTGTTCCTACTAAAATAAAGACTTGGCTTGGATGATATTTGATAACCCCTTCATCGACAAAATGAAGCAACATATCAGATGTTATACCACCAATTCCACAATTATAGACCGGTCCTAAATGTCTAAAAATATGTTCAACATCATAATATTCAATGATGGAATCTCCATAAAAAACAATACTGTTTTCTTCTATATATCTTTGTTGTTGGATAATCTGTATCATTCTTTTTAAAACAGACTCTCTTAACTGATAAATATTTGTATCAAATTTCATATTTTCTCTCATAGATTTCACCTACCTATTTCCATTATAACATATGTTATATGAAAATAATTTGAACACATAACATGTAAATCACAGTTCCACCAATAATAGATAATAATGTATTACGTTTTATAAGATATAAAAGAATAACGCTCCCAACCCCAATTATCTCACATATTCCATGATTTCCACTGAATAAATCAACACTTCTTAAACAATAAACGACAAGCATTGCCATAATGGCATAAGGCAATACATCTCCAAGATATTCAATAATGGGATAAGATTTACTTTTAAAGATGAAAAAAGGCAAAACTCTGGTTAAAAAGGTTACACAAGCCATAACACTAATCAATATGATTTCATGCATTTTCCTTTCCTCCTTTTTGGTGCGCACGTTCTTGCGCTTAATATATATTTCTTTTGAAATCATCGCTCCTGCATTGCGATGTAAAGCAACCGACTTACCTTTAGGGGATAACCCGACGGGGACCAAAGCATGTCGGTAAAGCCAGGATTAGTTCTCTATGAACGAGTGGCCTGGCTAGCTAGGCCATATATGGTAAAGCTTCCAGAGCTGAATCCAAGTCTTGTGGTTTTAGGAAGACATTCAGGTAACCACTCCTGTCTCTAAACAGTATATTCAATATTCAAGGGATTGAATATAAGCAGGCCGTTTAGCACAGTTGACATCATCAACCTAAAAGACCAATTGGATACCTAAGTATGGAGTGACTATATTAAGCGTTACCGTGATATACCCTAGTGCTCTGGTTTTT
>NZ_NFLY01000036.1:0-28426 GCF_002161155.1 Massilimicrobiota sp. An105 | reverse complement strand
TTAGAATACAATCAAATGACAAAACGAAAACTCATTTAGAAATGGAGAGCCGTATGCATTGAAAGGTGCCCGTACGGTTCGGGAAGGGGCGAGGTCTTCTAGACTTCGCCTATTTCATATAAACATAAATCAAACTTAAAATAATCCCAATCATTGAAGGAATAATAAAAGCTTCACTTCCAAAAATCACTAAACAGGCAATGCTGATTCCAAAACCAATATATGTATAAAGATGTTTATCTGTCGTTAAATATTGATCTAAGACAATCACAATAAATAAAGCTGTCATTGCAAAGTCTAAACCTGTTGTGTTGATTGTCAATAATGAGCCTATAATACTTCCTGCTAAACTTCCTAATATCCAATAACATTGATCAAATAAAGAAATAAAAAAAAGATAATATTTTTGATTGCATCCCTCTGGAGTTTTAGCACTGACCAATAAAGAGTAGGTTTCATCAGTCAAAGAAAAAATCATATAGGGTTTGAGTTTTCCCATATCTTCAAACTTTTTAATCATGGATAGACCATAAACCAGATGTCTGGCATTAATCAATAATGTCATAATTATTGTATTAATAACAGTTGCCCCTGATGTTAAAAGATTGATTGCGACAAACTGCATACTTCCAGCATAAATAAACACACTCATAGCTAACGCATATAAAAAAGAATATCCTTCACTTTCCAGTAACATACCAAATGCCATCCCCAATACAATATATCCCATCATGACTGGTATGGAAGCAATAAAAGCTTCTCGCATTGTTTTTTTCATGATTTCACCTCAAATCTATATGGATAATATTTTAACATTATTTATGTGTTTTGTGAAACATGAATATACATTTCAATACAGAAAAATAGAAAATATATCATTATTTTTGTTATTTTCATAAAAAAAGATACATAATATCAATTATGTATCCCATATAAACAATTCAATAATGATATGTTTTTATTTATATAATGATCTATTTTTTAATCAGTACAAGTGACTCATATGGTTTTAACATCATTTCATTTTCTAATGTCTGGCGATTGACATTTGATAACAGAATATCATATTGAGTTGCATCTATGCTTATAGATGTTGTCTGATCACCATAGAAATGATTATAAACAATGATTTCCTGATCTTGATATTGGCGTTTATAGGCATATAGTGTGGGATGATCTGATAGTAGTGGTTCATATGTTCCTAAACTAATGACTTGATATTGTTTTCTTAATTGAATCAACTTTTGATAATAATAGAAAACTGAATCTTGATCTTCGAGATTTTTTTCTACATTAATATCTTTATAATTATAAATCGGTTCTATCCATGATTTGACATCACTAAATCCTGCATATGCCTGATCATTCCATTGCATAGGTGTACGTGCATTATCTCTTGATTTACTCAATAGAATCTGGTAAATCTCTTTTTCTGGTACACCTTTATCTTTAAGAATCTGATAGGCATTTAAGCTTTCAACATCACGATATTGATGAATATCTGTAAAATAGGCATTAGTCATTCCGATTTCTTCACCCTGATAAATATAAGGTGTTCCTCTTAGCATATGGATTGTTGTGGCTAGCATTTTAGCTGATTCTTTTGGATAATTCTTGTCATCTCCAAAACGTGATAAAACACGTGGCTGATCATGGCAGCACCAAAATACAGCATTCCAGCCATTCCCATTTTGCATACCTAATTGCCAATCGTTTAATAATTGTTTTAATTCCTGAAAGTCAATTGGAGTAAGGATAAGGATTTACGAATGGTATCACGAGATGATTGATAAATATTCATGAGTTCATTTTCACTTGGCAAAAATGTATTGGACTGAATTTCATTTTTTTCAATCTTCTGTTTCAAATCTTCATAAATCTGTTGATATTTACTTAACATCTTTCCATTCCTCTATTATCTTTTTTAATTCTATCAAGTCTTTAGCTATATAATCGCAATGATACTCCTGAAATTCTTCTAAACTTCCATAACCATATAAGACACCAATACAAGGTATTTGATTTTGATGCGCTCCGACAATATCATGTTGACGATCACCAACCATCATACAATCTTGAATATTGAGCTGTTCCTGCTTTATACAATGAGCAATCACATCCCCTTTATTTTTAAGACTTCCATCTAAGGTTGCGCCATAAATACCTGTAAAATATGGTGTTAAAGAGAAATGATCAAGAATCTCCTTTGCAAACACTTCAGGCTTACTGGTACATACATATAATTTCATATCCATATTCAGTAATGATTGTAAAAAGTCTTCCATACCCTCATAAACTTTATTTTCAAATAATCCTTTTTTTGAAAAATACTCACGATATTTTTCAACAGCTTTCCAGCTTTGTGCTTCATCCATATGATAATACTCTCTAAAAGACACATCTAGAGGTGGACCAATAAATGGTTTTAATGTTTCTAAATCATCAACTTCAATGCCAAAAGATTTTAAACTATACGCTACAGAACGTGTAATACCTAAAAATGGATCTGTCAATGTCCCATCTAAATCAAATAGTATTCTTTTCATTTTTCTTCACCCATCTTTATTATACATGATTTAGAAAAAGAAAAAAGAATCAGAAACCTGATTCTTTCTAGAATACATATTCTAAAGGGAGTTTTTATGGATTCTATTATCTTTACACCTATAATATACTTTGTCAATATGAATTAGATATGAACATTTCATTTTTCTTTAATTTTCTTTATATAAATGTATTGGTATATCCAAATCATCATACGTGAGCATTGAAATTTCATATCCACGATGAATTCCTCTAAAGCACGAATCTTTCCATAAAGGATCTACACTATAACCTCTTTGTTCTATCTCCTTTATGACATGCATATGAAAAGCATAGAGGTATAAATAAGGATAGTCAAAAACATAATGTTGTTCTTTTTGCCATCCATCTCCCCTTAAATAACAAATATAATTATGTTGTTGAAAAAGTTCTTGAGTCGTTAATTTTTGTATATCTTCCTGATGACATAAGATCATATAAAATCCTCCATATATATGATTATGTCAAAATAATGAAAATATACCAAAAAATGAAAGAGATGCTTTGGGGTTGCATCTCTTTCTTAGGGATATATGATAGATTTGAGGGGAATCAATACTATCGTATTTGTCTTTCGACACTATTAATATATATGAGAAATATGTCTTGAGTGTGAACTTTTAAAATTTATGTGGTTTATTTAAAATCTCATGACAATGTCGACAACGTGGTTCATAATGATCAACAGCCCCTACTAAAACAATAGGATCTTCAAATGAAGCTGGAGAACCATCCACAAGTCTTTGTGTACGCGTTGCTGGTGCACCACATTTTGCACATACAGCAGTCAACTTTGTGACAAATTCAGCACGTGTTAATAATTCTGGTAAGACACCAAATGGTTCACCTCTAAAGTCTTTATCAAGACCAGCAACCATCACACGTAATCCTTTATCAGCCAAGTATTCACAAACATCAACAATATCTCTATCAAAAAATTGAACTTCATCTACAGCAATTACTTCTGTATCAGGTTTAATATATCTTAAAATTTCTTTAGAATCCTTTACAACAATACAAGGGACTTTTGTTCCTGCATGTGAAACGATTTCTTTATCAGAATAACGATTATCAATTTCAGGTTTAAATACAATTATTTTCTTTTTAGCATAAGATAAAACATTAATACGACGAATGAGTTCTTCTGTCTTTCCAGCAAACATACATCCACATATCACTTCAAGCCATCCTTCTCGATATTGATTATACATAAATTCAACCTCCACGAATATCCATTATACTACAAACACTATAAGTTTTGAATATATTTTGACATAATCAATCAAGATTCGATTATGAGTTATTTCTATCTTTCATCAACAAAAATCTCATTATCAATAGGAGGTATTCCAATTATTTCTTCAAATAAAATGAATTTAAAAGATAAAGAATTCAAAAAGTCATATTTCATTCATAATTCGTCTTTATAATAGAAATCGGTGATAAAAATGAATTGGTTAAGAAACTTTATGTATGGCAGATATGGTGTTGATCAGTTTGGAAATTTCTTATTTATAAGTTATATTATTTTATTTGTGATTTCTTTATTTGTTCCATTTGTTTCATTCTTGTGTTATGCGGTTATTATTTATTCTTTATATAGAATGTTTTCTAAACAAATTTATAAACGTAATATGGAAAATGAATGGTTTTTAGCTAAAACATCTGGAATAAGAAAATTCTTTAATCGTCAAAAAAATAAATGGAAATATCGTAAAACACATAAATATTTAAAATGTCCTCACTGCCACCAATATTTAAGAGTTCCAAAAGGAAAAGGCAATATTACTATTACTTGCCCAACATGCCATCAACAATTTGATAAACGCACATAAAAAAATGATATTCATCTTTTGATGTCTATCATTTTTTTATTGATTTTATTTTGTACGTTCAATTGTATATAAATAATGAAGTGTCTCTCCGTTATAATATCCTGTCATAAACTCATCTACCTTTTTCATACCAAGACTCTCTGCCACCTTGATAGATGAAATATTATCAGCTTTAATGATGGCATATAACTGATCTGCCTGTAAATTTTCAAAAGCATATTTTTGACAGCCTAATGCAATTTCTTTGGCATATCCATGATGCCAGAACTCCTCTTTTAACAGATAACCCACTTCCAATATCTGAGTATTCTGATAAGGCAGCATTGTCAGACCTGCCTGACCAATCATTTCATTTGTTTCTTTTAAAATCATGGCCCATAATCCAAATCCATATTGTTTATATCTTTTTCTTTGACGATCTAGCCATGTTTGAACATCTTCTTTTGAAAACTCATGTTCATAAGCATACATCACATGTGGATTCTGTAATATTTGAGCTAAATCATCAAAATCACTTTGTTCTCATTCTCTTAAAAACAAACGTTCTGTTTCTAAAATCATGATATTCCTCCTGATTATTTATCTATAATATACTTTGAAAAAAGAAACCTAAACAAAGCACAATCACTCCCACAATTACAAATAATGTCCCTACAAGACAACGTATCCATTGTCCACTCTTCTTGATATATGAAAGATGAGGTTTTTTCTGATTATAGATAACATCACATGTTTTTCCAACAATAAACACATCATTTGATGTCCATTGCGTTTTTTGTGTATAGTGATGTCCATCCACATCATACTCAAATATAGCTCTGGCATTTTGTCCATTATTCTCTATTTTTGTTATTGTTCCTATGACACGACCATGATACCTTAATAATCTCACATATTCAGGTACACAACATAAAAGCCCTACAACGAAAAATAAAATTCCTATAATCCAAAAGACAATCATAATATAACTTTCCTTGTGTTTTTATATAATTTCAAAATCTTCATTACGATAATGTATCCAGTCTACTTCATTGATATGCGCTTGTACCTTTTTAATTTTATCAAAATGATTTTGATGACATATCAAATAGAAAGTCAGTGTCGCTTCTGGATTCGTAATAGGAATATAAACTCTATCTTCATAGAGATGAAATCTTGGTATTGTCAAACTTGTTCTAAAAGTCAACAAAGAAGATTGTCTTTGAAGAATCCCATACAATTCCAAATCATCCTGTACAATAAAATGTGAATCAGGCATATTGTCTACACACACTTCATGCCAATAACCTGTATTATTATATTCCAAAAAATTTTCACCGTTTAATTCTTCAAAAGTTATGGTCTTTTTGTTTGCTAGGGGGTGATGGGATGTTGTTGAAATGTTTAAAACTTCCTGGCATATTTGAAAACAAACAACATCTTCTTTATTTATTGGATAGTCTAAAATAATAGCTGAATAATCATGTTCATTGAAGCCTTGAATCAATTCTTCAGCGTCAGCCTTTGTTTCATATCCAAAAGACATATCAGGGTATTGACGTTTCATCGTATATCTCAAAGCCCATAATGGTGCCGGGGCACAAGAACCAATGAACATATTCATATTGCGATTATATTGATTCTTGACTTTCTCCTGTAGCTTATCAACATGATTGAGTATATCTTTTCCTTCTTCCACAACTGTTTTTCCATATTCGTTTAATATGAGTCGATTGTTGATACGATCAAATAATTCCATCCCAAGTTCTTTTTCTAATGTTTTTAAAGAACGTGTTAAACCCGATTGTGATATATACAACTCTTGAGCCGCTTTGAGCATTGTGCCACATTCCGCGATTTTGATAACGTACTGTAATTGTCTTAATTCCATATAACATCTTCTCCTTATGCCTTATAATCATATTATACTATGATTTATAGTCATATATCTATGATTTCTAACAATTATTTTTTTATTAATCTCTTTGATAAAATGATGTTGTCAAAAGGGGGAAAATCAAATGGAAAATGTAGAAAACAAAGTCATTATCATTACAGGAGCCACTTCTGGTATTGGTAAAGCCACAGCTAGAGTTTTAGCTAAACATGGCGCTAAAGTTGTATTAAGTGGCAGAAGAGAAGAACGTTTAGAAAAATTAGCTAATGAATTAGGTGATAGTGCTATTTATTTAAAATCAGATGTAACAAATATAGAAGATATGAAAGCTATTGTAAAATTAGCTAAAGAAAAATTTGGAAAGGTCGATGTCTTATTTGCAAATGCAGGTATTATGCCAGCTGGAAATATGTCTGAATTAGATCTCAAAGGATGGATGGATATGGTTGATATCAACATCAAAGGTGTCCTCAATTCCATGTACGCTATTATTCCAGAATTCTATCAGCAAAATTCTGGACATATCATTATTACCTCATCAAGAGCAGGAACGACATTGGTTCCAGGAAATGCAGTCTATTGTGGAACAAAGCATTTTGTCAAAGTGATGTTACAATCTTTTAACAGTGAAACAAATCAGGAAGGTAAAAATATTCGTACAACAACAATTTATCCTGGAGCTATCAAGACAGAATTATTAAATCATGTCGTTGAAAATGATCATAAGAAGATGGTCGAAGGATTTTATGAACAATTTGGACTTCAACCAGAAACAATTGCGAATGCTGTCCTATATGCGATTTCTCAACCAGATGGTGTTGATGTTTCTGATTTAGTTATCCGTCCTACATTTGAAGGATAAATGATATATTGAAAACACACCCGCAGGTGTGTTTTTATTTTGTCTTTCATATCATGATTTTTTACTTATGATCCAATTCTCGTATTTTGACTTTCTTTGTGCATAATAGCCACAGGGCATATCTTTTAAAGCTGCAATGGAAGGATCTAAATGGAATACATATTCTAGAGAAACTAACCTTGCCTCTTCACTGCTATGTTGTTGATCACATAAAAATTGCCACATTCCATCATCTTCATCATGAAAAACATATAAAATGGAAGCATTTTGATCAAGAATATGACAACAGATCAGCGTTGCTGTATTGGGTGCATCTTCAAAAGGAAATAACATTATCAATTCCCTTCTTTCATCTTTTCCCAAGATTCTTTTGTCATATAATTTGTATGACCAATCCTTACTTCATTCAACAAAGGTACAGGCACCTCATCACAACTATGATGATAAATAAATCCTAGCTTTTCCTGTACTCTTAAAGATTTCATATTCCCATCATAATACCCACACCAGATAGTCTTCATATCTAAATCTTCAAAGGCATGTCGAATCAATTCTCTGCCAGCTTCAGGCATATAGCCTCTTCCCCAATAGGGTTTGGCCAGCCAGTATCCAAGCTCACATTCATCATCACGTTCAGTCATATCTGTATGCCCATTGAGTTTTAGTTCTATAGCCCCAATAGCTTCATGACTATCCCTTTTGCAAATCGCATAACATTCATCACCATTAAAAACATGACGTATCACATCTAAACTTTGTTCCACACTTTGATGGGGTGGCCATCCTGCAATCGGTCCAACATCAGGATCACTGGCATATCGAAAAAGACTTTGCGCATCACTTTCTTCCCACGGTCTAAGAATTAACCTTTTGGTTGTGAAAATCATAAACGTTCCTCCTTTATAAAATCATTTTTAAATAAAAAGGAGTTCAAAACTCCTTCATTTTGTCAGATATTTATGTTCTTAAATCTTTAACACCTTCTAATGGATTAATTTGCTGATCTGATCTTGCTGGATTGGCAAACTTACTAAATTGTTTTAAGAAAACAAGACGTATATCAGCCAAGGCCCCATTACGGTGTTTTGCAATAATAATATCGGTAGCTCCTTGTGTTTCAGCTTCTTTTTTAGGATCCTGATAATCTTCACGATGAATAAATGAAACGATATCGGCATCCTGTTCAATAGCTCCTGATTCTCTTAAATCTGATAAAACAGGTCGCTTATTATCACGTTTTTCAACGGAACGAGATAACTGACTTAAAGCTAAAACTGGAACTTCTAATTCTCTGGCAATCATTTTTAATTGTCGTGAAATATCTGATACTTCCTGTTGTCTAGATTCACGACTATTCGCAGGTCCTGAAATCAACTGCAAGTAGTCAATAACAATCATCTTTAAACCTTGTTCACGTTTTAAACGACGACATTTCGCAGCAATTTCTCCAACACGAATACCCGGAGTATCATCAATATATAAATTACATTTAGAGACTTTATCAGCAGCTGCATAATACCTTTCACTGCTTTCTTTTAAAATAGAACCTGAACGCAAAGATTCAGCTTTTAAACTTCCTGCTGAACAGATAATACGTTGAATCAACTGCTCAGCTGGCATTTCCAGTGAAAAGATAGCGACTGCTTCATCTGACTTATAAGAAACATTATAAGCTACATTCAATGCAAAAGCTGTTTTCCCAACAGATGGACGTGCAGCCAAAATAATCAAATCACCTTTTTGAAAACCAGATGTCAATTTATCTAAATCATAATATCCAGTTTTAACACCAGATATTTTCCCATCTGCTTTTTGTAACATCACCAAACGATCTGTCACTTTTTGAATCACTGATTTAACATTTTGGAATTCACCAGCATTACGATCTCTTGTGACATTTAAGAAATCTTTTTCAACTTCACCAATAAAATCATTGATATTTTCGACATCTCCATAAGCTTTTTCAATAATTTCTGTTGATTCTTTAATCAATCTTCTCAACAAAGCTTTTTCATTTAATCTTTTTAAATAATGTTCACTATGAGATGTTGTTGGCACTGATTCACTTAATTCTAAAAGATATTCAACACCACCTGTTTTATCTAACAGTTTTTTATCTATTAAATAAGATGTTAATGTTGTGACATCAACAGGGCTATTATCAGCATAAATATTTTGCATAGCCTCGAAAAGAATACGATGGCTATCCAAATAAAAATCATCTTTTGAAGCTAATGATAAAACAGTCTGACAGACATCACTTGATATCAACATAGATCCTAGCAATGATCTTTCGGCTACCAAATCATGGGGATATTCTCTAGCCATCTTTTTCCCTCCTTATTTTTCAGATAAATGAACTTTTATTGTCGCAATAACTCCTTTATGCAATTCAATTTTTAAATTTGTATATCCTAAAGCTTGTATGGGTCTAGCATTAATGAACTTTCTTTTATCCACTTTAATTCCATGTGTTTTCATTAATTCTTCAACAACATTTTTCGTTGAAATACTTCCAAAAGTTTTACCATCTTTACCAGATGATAACTTAAATTCTAATGTTAGACTTTCAATTTTTTCTTTTAATTCTTCAGCTTTCTTTTTATTTTCTAATTCTTCCAATCTTTCTTTTTCTTTTGTTTGAGCAACCATTTTTTTCCCATGTTCAGTTGCTAAAACGGCTAAATTGTTTTTAATCAAAAAGTTTTGTCCATATCCATCAGCAACATTGACAATATCGTTTTTCTTTCCTACTTTCTTAACATCTTGTAATAAAATCACTTTCATTATACTTCACCTCTATCATCTAAATATTCTTGTATTTTTTCTTCTAATAAAAGACGTACTTCTTCAATCGTTTTATTTTCAAACTGTGCTGCAGCCATACTAAAATGACCACCACCATCCAAGGCTTCCATAATGACCTGTACATTCATATCCTTGGTACTTCTCGCGCTGATAGCGACCTTTGTTTTAGAAATTCTACCAATGGAAAAACTTGCCTTAATACCACTAATTTCAAGCAATGCATTACTTGATTTAGCTAATAAACTAGAATTATATTCCTCGCTTTCTTGACCACAGGCAATCAAAATATCAGGACGATACTGATAGGCTGTCTGGGCAATAGAAAGACGCTGCAACGTTTCTTCATAAGAATCTTTAATAAATTCATAAGCCATTGGCACATTGGCCTGTAATTCTTTCAAATGCGCTGCTGACTGGAAAGTACGCACACCCACTCGCTGTTTAAAGTTATTTGTATCAACCAGCATTCCAGCATACATTATTGTAGCATCCAGTTCATTGATTTTCAAATCTACATTTTGATAATCACAAAGCTCTATAACTAATTCTACAGTACTTGAAGACGCTGGCTCTAGATATGTTAAAACTGGTGCTTCAATAAATTCTTCACCACGACGATGATGATCAATAATAACCTTATTTTTGACACGTTCTAACAAAGCTTTAGAAAGTGCTAGACTGGATTTATGATTATCCACAACAATTAACAAGGTGTTTTTATCAACACGCTCAATTGCTTCACTAGCTGATTGAATCATTCCTTTATAGCGTGGATCAGCTTTAACCAAAACAGCGACTTCTTTAGTTTTCTTTTCAATGGATTCAAAATCAACAATGACTGTTGTTTTCTTTCCATAGGCCATAGCTATCTTAGCCACACCGAGTGATGCTCCAAATGAATCCAAATCTGAATTCTTATGCCCCATCACGATTACTTGACTGGCATTTTTGATAAGCCCTGCTAGAGATTGTGCAATGACACGCGCACGGACTTTACTGCTCTTTTCAAAAGTATCACTATTACCACCAAAGAATCTGACTTTCTTATCTTCTCCAGATTTAACAGCCACCTGGTCACCACCACGTGAATACGTTAAATTCAATGCAGCAGAAGCCATTTCATCAAGTTCTCTTAAAACACGAGAATCTTTACCAATACCAATACTTAAAGTCATCACTTCATCTAACTCTTTTGACATTTCTTTAAATGTATCTAATATTGCAAATTTATTTTCAACTTGTTTACGATAAATACGTTCATTAAAAAATGCTAAGTAACCACCTGATTTAAAACGTCTAATAATAATCCCATTGGAATATGCCCAATCTACGATAACTTGTCTAGAACGTGATTGTATCAAAGCCATCTTAGGTTCATCAGCATTTTCCAATGTTTCTTCATAATTATCAATTGTAATATAAGCCATACAAACCTGCTGATCTAAGTAATCTTGTTGTAAAGACATGAGCTGTGTGACATCTTTTAAATAAATCAGCTTAGTTCCCTGATTAATATAAGCTTCAAACTTTTTACCTTTAATATCAATCACTTTGACATCTTCATCATCAAAAAGACTTGCCAAATGGGGTTGCCATTCCAAAAGCTTAACCCCTACAATATTAATATTCATGGCCTTTAATAAATCACTTGTCCATACAATATTTCTATTTTCATCATACTGAATTAAAGCAATACCACCAAATATAAATGCATTTTTAGCATCTTTATTTAAAACTTCTTCAACACTTAATTGATTATTTTCTAAAACATAAGAAATATAAACAACAATCAAGAAAATAATAACATTTTTAATAAGCGCATATACACTAAAAGCCAACAATATCGGAGTATTCAATAAAAGATATAAGCCAAATAATATACCACATTCTCCAACCAATAAAGCCATTAATAGATTCCTGATTTGTAATATCTTTCTGATCATTGTATCCCTCCTTATTGTTCATTATGTTTATTATACAATAGTTTTGTTCTTAAATCACTAAATATATCTACGATTCCTATGACAACATACATTTGATTGATAAATGGAATAAGCATACCCAAAAAAGCCAGGATGATAAGGCGTGGTTTATTTTCCAAAATAGCCAGCCATGACAAAAAGGCAAGGCCTTCAACAGCCAAAGTTAATAAAGAGATCAAATATATATAAGTGATATAAATATTATTCATCGCATAAACATGTTCTAGTACATAGCTGACAACCAGCATTATAGTCAGAATACATCCTATCGGACGACTTAAATGCATATAAGCAATGTGGAAAGAATTGGGAAAAGGAATATGAAAACGGGATAAAACCATTTGACATAACAAAATAATCACATACATTTCCAGAAATGACATAATCAATAAAAGAAGGGGTGCTAATGAAAGAAATGATGTTAAAGAAAAAGTCTGTGTGATGGAAGGAAAAACATTGTCCATCATCATATACATCTCTTTCATTTCACCAATCAGATCCATATTTAATAATCCTGCAAAAACTTCATAAAGCAAGATATTATTGAAAAATGTAAGAGATAATGTCCCCAAAAACAAAACACCTCGAGAAGCCTGACGTTTTAAAGCTTCACCTAAAAAAACACCAATCAGACATGAAGAAAATGATGAAATTGCAAAAAAAGGTAATCCTGTGATCATAATCACAATCATCGCAATCAAACTGACTAACAGACCATCCTGTAAACGATATGTATAACTATACCAGACAAGTGGAATCACCATGCCATAACAAATAAATATATCAAACATACTGCCTGTATACGTATTGAAAATAGACAAAGCACCAAAGATAGCGGCAATCATAGCGCCTTGGACCATTTTTCTTATTTTTACATTTCCCATATAAAGATCCTTTCCTTTGAAGTATCGCTATTATAACATAAATCAAACTCCATGTACAAAAAAGGAATAACTTTAAGCTATTCCTTCATGTTGTAGTGCCTTTAATATACCATCCTGATCAATAGAATCTGTAATATATGTTGCTTTTTGTTTTAAAACATCTACAGCATTTCCCATCGCTATACCATGCCCTACTTCTCTAAACATCGCCTGATCATTATAACCATCTCCAAAAGCATAGGCATTCTCTTTATCAATATGAAAATATTTCAATAAATAAGCAATACCATCACCCTTATCAAAACCAATGGTTGAACAGTCACATGAGCCATGACCACCATGATCATTAATAACCAATTCTTTATCAAAAGCCTGTATCAGTGTATCACGTTGTTGAAGATCATGATAAAACAAATCAAATGTATAAAATGGCAATAAAGAAGCATTTGTCTGAATACGTTGTAAACCATATTCATCTTTAATACCTTCAATCTGTGCATCATCCAATAAATAAGGAACGGCAACCTCATCAGAAACAAACATAGCTCCTGCATTGAATGCTTTTATTTTTTCATAATAATATGACAGTTCTTCTGGTAAGAAAGCTTTTCCATACAGTTTCTTTCCCTGATATATAATATATCTTCCATTACATGTAATCAGACCACTGACAAGATTTCCAAAAAGATTTTGGGCATAGAATGGTGCTCTGCCTGTACATATAAATGTGAAATGTCCCTGATCCTGAAGTAATTTTAAAGCTTTGAGATTCCCTTCAGGAATCACACCATGTATCGCTAATGTTCCATCAATATCAAAGAAAAATATTTTCTTCATAATCAACCCCTCTTTTCTAAATATCTTTTCACAAAGGATTGGGCTAATGATCCTTGTTTCATAACATTGAAGACTTCATCAATAGGAATCCATTTGGCATGATCCACTTCATTTGTTAAATGAAAATCTTCTGAATCAACCACTGCAACATAATTATGCATCAACGTATTTGTTTTTGCATAATACTCATTATCATTATACATATAATCAACAACTTTCAAATTGACTTCTTCTTGAATCTCTCTAATTAATGTCTGTTTTGCATTTTCACCTTTATTTATATATCCTGCTACCAAAATATAATCTACCTGTCCATATTGTTGTATTAACAATACCTTATCTTTTTGTGGATTGAATATAATAGCAGAAATAGCACTATTAAACATTGGAAATTTAAACTTTTGACAATGTTCACAATAAGGCATTGTCCCATCAATTCCACATGGTTTTTCAATCAATTCATGTCCACATTCATCACAATATTTCATACTCTTCAGCCCCTTTATTAAATTTATTATAAAGAAAAAGCTCCTAATATTTCAAGAGCCTTATTGGATACTTTTCCCTAATTGGTATGCTTTTTCCATAAAAGGTGAACGCAAAGTCATAGATGGTGTTCCACATCCAGTTGCTAAAATGCTTCCTACATCTTGAAAATGCATATAGTCAAGTAATGCTTCATAATGCATCTTAACAGCATCCATTGTTCCCTGTGAACTATTCCATGCAGCGCATATAAAAGCAGTCTTTTTATGCATGGATGATAATTCCATTGTAAAACTATAAATACGGTCAATGGCTGCTTTTAGTTGTGCTGATATTCCAAAGTAATAAAGTGGTGTGACAAAAACAATCATATCATGATCAAGCATGTCTTTTCTTAACTGACTCATATCATCATTTTGAATACATGGACCATTCATTCCACAATGGTCACATCCTAGACAGGGTGCAATATGATGATGAGCCACATCAAAAACAGTGACTTCATGGTGATTTTCCTGAACTCCTTTAATAAATTCATTTGCTAATAAATATGAAGAACCTTTCTGATGTGGACTTCCATATACAACCAATATCTTCATTATTCATCATCCTTTCTTTATTCCTATTTTAATGTGTATATTCTTTTTCGTCCAATACTTAAAAACAATCTCACAGCATAGCTAAAAAGCATACTTTTTCCCCTTACAACATCAACATGAAACAATAACCCAACATTTCTCACAACAATCAAAATCACAAAAAAAGATGAACATTTCTATCCATCTTTATGATTCATATTTATTCAGCTAAATCTTTAATTGCATTAAAAGCATTAAACACACATGGGAAACCTAAATAAGGTAAGCATTGAATCAATGCATAATAAAGTGTATGTAAAGAGTTTCCAACTTTGATATTTCCTAAAGCATGTGCATAAAGTTGTCCAGAGGCATTGAGTGCTGTTAAAATACAAAAGATCAATAATTCTCTTGTTGGAATATCTAATACCTTTCTTGTATAACAGTCACCAAAACACCATTCTGTTAAAAATCTTGGTAAAGCGTCACCGACATCATCTGGTAAATAACGATATCTGTCTTTAATTTCATCACCATATAACTCTTTTTGAATTTCTAATCCTTTTTCATATCTTTCTTCATCTTTTATACTTGTCTGATTATCTAGTGGTAATGAAATATGTCTGTCTTCTAAAACTTCATTCAATACATTCACTGCATTCAATGTTCTCGGATAACCAATAAATGGAGCACATTGATATAATGATTCTTTTAATTCTAATGGTAAAACACCTACATTCAAGGCAGCATTCAGATGTGCCTTTAATTGTGGTAAAGTCTGTAAAACTGTTAAAACACTACATGTGATGAGTTCTCTTTGTCTATCTGTCAAATCTCCAACATAAAAAACTTCACCAAATATCAATCTTTGTAACTGTGTCATGAATTCAGGATCTTTTAAATCTAATGTTTGTGGATTTAAAAATAATTCTTCATATTTCTTTTGACTTCTTTCTATTCTATTCATAAGATAGCCTCCTCTTTATTATAGCATGTTAAATCATTGATTTTCCACAATGTATAGCAGAACATTTTCATTCATTATTAACATTTCCATATGATTATAAAATATAAAAATATCCTAAAAAAAACGCCCGATTATCACTATCAGTGATATCTAGGCGTTAATCATTATTCA
The DNA here is from genome assembly GCF_002161155.1 of Massilimicrobiota sp. An105. NCBI lineage: Bacteria > Bacillati > Bacillota > Erysipelotrichia > Erysipelotrichales > Erysipelotrichaceae > Massiliimicrobium > Massilimicrobiota sp. An105. Next base: position 12,557 of record NZ_NFLY01000036.1, on the reverse strand, counting down.
GTTTCTTTTTTTACGATGAACGACTAATATCAAAGCAATACCAGCGGAAATAAGAATCAAACTTCCCCAAAGAACAACATGACTATTGTCACCTGTTTTTATAACTGTTGTACTATCTGTTTGACCTTCAGTTATTTGAGTTGGAAAATCTGGTGTTTGAACAGGTTTCGTCGGACCATCTGGTTTTGAAGAACCAATCGGTTTTTTCTCCAAATTGGCGATTGCTGTTTCAATAGCCTGTGACATAGCATCTACTTCATCCTGTTCAGTAATATTCTTTCCTCGAACAACCTTATTCATAGCATCTTCCACAGCAGAAAAATCAGTATAGTCAGCTGGATTCAATGCTTTTGCTTTAACAATTGCTTCATCTACTTTTGAGTAATCAGCATCCTTGTATTCAAGAGCTGCAATAGCATCTTCAATAGCTTTTGCCATAGCATCTACTTCTGCCTGTTCTGTAATATTCTTACCACGAACAACAGCTTGAATTGCACTTTCTACTTGTGAAAAGTCCTTATAGCTGTCTTTATGAAGTGCTTCTGCTTTAGCGATAGCTTCATCTACTTTTGAATAATCAGCATCCTTGTATTCAAGAGCTGCAATGGCATCATTAATAGCTTTTGCCATAGCGTCTACTTCTGCCTGTTCGCCAACATTCTTACCACGAACAACGGCTTGAATTGCTGCTTCTACCTGTGAAAAGTTCTTATAGTTGTCTTTATGAAGTGCCTCTGCCTTAGCAATTGCTTCATCTACTTTTGAGTAATCAGCATCCTTGTATTCAAGAGCCGCAATAGCATCTTCAATAGCTTTTGCCATAGCGTCTACTTCCGCCTGATTATCTACACACATATTTTCTTTCACACTATCAAGCGCAACATTTAACACACTGACAGACTCATCCGTATATAAAGATAAATTTATCGGTATTTTCGCTTTTGCAGTATCCACAGAAGAATAATCTGCTCTTATCCTATCCGTCTGATATGAAAAAACTGGATAACCATTTATTCCTAATATCCACAGTTTCTCTGTCTGTGCATTCGCATTTAGGTCTTGGATAACGTTTGGACTAGAGAAATCAGCTACTGCTTGACCACAGACACTTTCATCAAAATTTGGATCTGCATTTGCAGTTCCTGTATCCCAGTCTACAACAAGACGTACAACGCCTGTTTTCCCATCTGATGGCCACATACAGTTTTCTGCTTGCCCATCCTCATCTAAGGCAGCTATATGAACAGCATTTTCCTCCACACCAACAGGAACTTTTAATTGTCCATATGATACACAACCACTAATCAGTACAACCTCGCCATTAAAAGAAAGTCCTGCACCTAAGATGCCTGCTGCCGAAGTAGTTGACTCTGCAACACTTACAGTACCACCAAAATAACTATCTATAATCTGTGCTCCGTCTGCTGCATTTTCCCATTGTCCCACAAGTCCTCCTACCATAGCAGGCATATCCGGACTCGTTGTCGTTACATCCGCTATAGACCAACAGTTAAAGATACTCGTATTTCCCTTACAAGAACCAATAAATCCGCCAACTGCTGGCACATCAGAGCTAGTTGCATCTGCAATTATTGATCCAGAAACACCACAGTTTCTGATAATAGTTTCACTGTTAGTCCATCCAGCCAGAATGCCATGATAAAATGACCTATTTGTATTTGGCATTACCACCTGAGCCTGTGCAAAAGTTAGATTCATAACATGAGCACCTTGCAAATACTCAAAAAAACCACTTTGACCCTCAGTCTGTTCAACATACATATTATACACTGTATGATTTCCACCATTGAAAATTCCTGAAAATTTTTTTATAGGTGTCCATGAATATCCCGAAAGATTGACATCGGTTGTAAGATTCAAAGTAACATCTTCAAAGTTCAAATTTTTCTCTGAAGCAAGTTGGGATATCCCTGCAAGCTGTTCTGCAGTTGTAATATGAAACTCCGTACTACTAGCATCATACCATGAAGTATCCACTGATCCATCCCATGTGTCTACAGTGTTTTCTGCCGCAAATACTGTGACTGGTGTTAAAGCAAACACCACACACAAGCAAAAAAATACGCTTAAAAATTTCTTCTTCATCTTTTCTCACCCTTTCTTTTATTTTTTCATCCAACAAATGTGAAAAGGCGTATCCCACCCTTTTATAAAAAAGGGCAGAATACGCCTTATAATATTATGCTGTTTGATGCTTAACAAGAAAATGGGCACAGTTATACTAACTTGCTTGCTTGCTTGCTTGCAGTATCACTCTTGCTTCCATCTTTGTCAAGCCCCTTTCTGATGATATTTTACATTTGTAATTTTATCATAAAAAGGGCTTTTTTTCAAAAATTTCTATTGATAAAGAAAAAATATCATTCTTGTTCATATAAACAATGAATGATATTTTGTATGTTTATTGAAATACTGTCCTTAACATTTGGGCAAATTCTTCAATGTAATAATTTGTATGTTGTTTATGCCAGCAGGCAAAGTAGTTTCTTTGAATGGGTTTTCCATTTTTATATAAAGGTACTCTTTTGATACCTTGAATAGGTGTCATCATTTCTCCCAGCACATCAATAGGAAGATAACCACGATTTCCTGCTACCATTAAACGGGCTTGTTCTAAAGAATCAACATATAAAAATTGATGTGATATAGCTAAATCTTTTTCATAAAAACTCTTTTCAGAGTCTTCATATCCTTTAGACACAACTAATATACAAGATAATGTTTTTAAGTCTTCTACTGTTAAAATATCTTTTTGACTTAAAGGATTTCCCATTGCTATTTCTACATAAGAATCACTATACTTCAATTCATAATTATAATAGTCCTCATTATAGGCTCTTCTTTGTTCACTCACTTTTAAATCAATATGTCCATCAACCAGTAGTTCAAACAATTCTTCATGTGTTCCACTTACAATAGAAATTTTCACTTCGGGATATAGTTCACAAAATTGTGTAATAGCCTGTTGAAGCTCAAATAAGTTAAAATTCTTAGGATAACCAATACGTAATGTTAATTCATGATCTTCTCCTAGTCTTTGTGTTTGCGCAACGATCTGGTCGATTTCTTCCAATACAGCCTTTGCATGTCGATAAAAATATTGACCTGCTTCAGTTAATTCAAAATGTCTTTTCTGACGAACCATTAATTGAACTTGTAACTGAGATTCTAATGATTGAATTTGTTGAGAGATAGCTGATTGTGAAATAAAACAATGCTCGGCAGCTTCTGTAAAACTTCCATAGTCTACTATAGCTATAAAATATTTCATTTGCTTTAATAGCATAAGCTATCATCCTCCTTGTTTCCATTTTATCAAAAAGAGATTTTATAAACAACAGTGATTATGATTGTATCTCTTGAATACACTTTAAAGCATTGAAAGTTCTTGGAAAACCAATAATATGTGAAGATAACTGAGCTTCACATCCACCTTGTGCCACTAAAAAACAAAATGTGATGAGTTCTCTTTGTCGATAATCAAGTGCTTTTTTTGTTATTATGATTTATTCACCTACCCAACTTTTTATTTTGTCTTCACTTTCATATACCTGGTGACCCAAAATAGCGAGTCCTTCATGAATATAAGCATGAGGAATGATTGTTTTTAAATCCTGTAAACTTCTTCCAAAGCCACTTCCTTCATGAGTTATAAAAGGATAAACATCTTTTCCATCAAACTGATAACTTTCTAAAAAAGTCCAGACACACATTGGCATAGTTCCCCACCAGTTAGGAAAACCTAAATAAATATTTTGATATTGTTCAAAATGGGGAATGATGTTTTTAATCTTAGGTCTTTTTTGATTTTCTATCTCTTCTTTAGCGACTTGAGTACATTGATGATATTGTACAGGATAATCATGTAAAGGTTTTATTTCAAATAAATCAGCATCTATATATTGACTTATCTTTTGAGCAACCACTTGTGTATTTCCTTTTTCTAAATCAACAATATCCCCATTCACATAGTTTTCATGACAATGAGAAAAATAAACGATTAAAGATTTCATATTTTAATGCCCTCCAAAGACTTCAAATTCCATCTGTTCTAATTGATGATCAATCATTTGAATATCTGTTTCTAAAAGCTGTATATTCCCTGCCTGAAAGTTAGAAGATAATCTATCTATTTTGCGTGAACCAGGGATAGGAATAAGATGTGGAAATTTATGAAGCATCCAAGCTAAAGATATTTGAGCATTTGTCGCATGATATTTCTTTGCAACTTGACTGATAACTTCCAATAAAGCATTTGTTTTGATCATGCCTGTTTGACTATATTGAGGCATGTTTCTTCTAAAATCCTGTTGATCATCTTTAAAATCCGCTTGAGAATGATAAGCTCCTGTCAATGCACCATTTGCTAGTGGTGAAAAAGCTATATATGTTATTCCAAGTTCTTGACAGACATCAATCAAATGTTCATGCCATCTTGCCATCATAGAATATCTATTTTGAATGACTGTCACAGGACAGATAGCATGTGCTCTTCTTAAATAATCTTCATTCACTTCACTAATGCCCCAAGCTTTGATTTTTCCTTCTTGAATCAAATCCTTCATCACTCCAGCCACAACTTCTGGTTCTACTTGAGGATCAATTCTATGTTGATAATAAATATCAATATGATCTGTCTGTAATCTTTTTAAAGAACCTTCAATAGATTCTCTAATCTTTTGTGGTGAACTATCAAATTCAAGATGGTCACCTTTATGCACTACACCAAACTTTGTACAAAGAACAATGTCATCTCTAAAATCTTTAATAGCTTCACCTACAATTTCTTCATTATTGCTGATACTTCCATCAGGATAAACACCTGTATAACACTCAGCAGTATCATATAAATCATAACCAATACGATGTGCTTCTTTTAAGACTTGCAAGGCTTCTTCTTTTGGAAGAGGTGTTCCACTGGCATGAGATAATCCCATGCACCCTAGCCCAATCATATTGACATACATATCAGTTTGTCCTAATCTTCTTTTTTCCATTGTTTATTTCTCCTTTGGTTGTAATGGTCCATAGTAATATGATGCTGTTGCGCCACCATCAATCAAGAATGTTGAACCTGTAATAAAAGCACCTTTATCACTCATCAATAATTCTGCTACATTAGCAATTTCGTCTGCTGTTGCTGGTCTACCAGCTGGACAAGATGCAAACATATTCTTATAAAAATCTCCTCTTGGTCCATTAAATTCATCAATGGCTAATGGAGTAACGACAATCCCTGGCGCAATTGCATTAATACGAGCACCTTTTTCTCCCCATTTCACTGACTGGGCCATGACTCTTTTTTCATTACATCTTTTAGCCAACTGATAAGCATGTAAGGTATCTTGAATATTTTCAACTTTTAATAAATCTAAATTTAATAATTCTTCTGTTGGCGTACAAGCTAACTGTTCATCTTCCTTAGGTGTTAATTGTTTCATTCTAAATCCTGATTGACTAGAAATAGTCACACCCACACCACCTGGTTCAATCACTTTTCCAACTTCCTCCAATAAAACTGCTGTTCCATATAAATCAACATTGAGAATAGCTTCAATAGGTGCCTGACTTGGCGAAACACCAGCACCATTGACCAACATTGTAATAGGTCCATACTTTTTCGCTTCATCTATCATATTGAATATAGATTCTCTAGAAGATAAATCCATTTCAAATGGAACCACATCAAATCCAGCATTATTCATCACTTCTGCGATAGTCTTTGCATTTTCAATTCTTTTATCTCCCATTATAACCTTTTTACCATAACCAATTCTTCTGGCAATAGCCATGCTGATTTGGCCTGCACCCGTTACAATCATTACATCCTTCATTGTTTTTTCCTCCTATAAACACATTTTATAAATATTGAAACAATCTTCCTGCGTTAATGGTCGATATGCTCTTGGCAGGGATTCCTGACCATAACATGCTTTTACTTTCATTTTTTCAAATTGACTATCATCTATTCCTAACTCGGATAAATGAACTGGTAATCCTAATTCATCTTTGATAAAAGATTGTAAAGCTTCAATAGCTTGATATGCGACAGCTTTTTTATCTTCACTCTCTTCAACATCCATGACATTGACTCCAAATCTTGCAAAATCGTCAATGACAGTTTCATCTCGATCTAATAAATACTTCATCCACTTAGGCATAAGGATTGCTAGTGCTAAACCATGTGTTAAATCATAAGATGAAGAGAATTGTTCTAAGGCATGTAAAGAAGCCTGTGTCTGAAATCCAGATGTACAAAAACTATTCAATGCCCAGCTTGCTGCCCACAACATAGTAGCTCGCGCTTCATAATTCTCTGGTTCTTGAATGGCAATTGGTAACTGCTGTCTCACTGTTTTTAACAATGTTTCAACAACGTTAAACTGTAATGGATATTTTTTAGCATTCACAAAATAGTTCATATCAAACATGTGTGCCATAATATCAAATCCCCCACATGCCGTTTGAAAAGCAGGAACAGTGAATGTATTCGTTGGATCGAGAAATGCAGCTTTGGGTCTAATCGGTTCCCCATTAATACCACTCTTAATTCCTAATTTGACATTTGCAATCACGCATGACTTATCCATTTCACTTCCAGTGGAAGCAATTGTTGGCATTGCAATCACGGCTAAAGCATCTTTCCAAATTGCTTTACCTTCTACCAAATCCCAAATATCATCTGTATTTGACAACGTTGTCGCTGCAATGGCTTTACAACAATCAATGGTTGAACCACCACCAATAGCTAAGACTGTTTGAATTCCATGTTCTTTACATATTTTGACACCACGATTGACAGTTGTATGTCTAGGATTCGGTTCAACTGCACCCAATTCATAAACTGTAATCTTATGCGATTCTAGCTCATTGATAACACGACTATATAATGGAGAGTTTTGAATAAAATCTCCTCCATGTGCAATTAAGACTTTATCACCATATTTCAAAACTTCTTCATGTAAATGTTGTAATTGGTTTTGACCAAAATAGACTTTGGTTGTATTTTGAAATTGAAAATCGTTCATAAAATGCATCCTCCTTTGTTAGTTTTATTGTATGATTTTTACTCTTTTGGAACAATTCCAATTTCTTATCCAATCCATAAGTTTTACTTATCAATAAACATTTCTTTTGAAGGGTTATACAATTTCCTGTACCCATCTTAAAAACGTACTTTGTGCAATCCCTAATGCTTTAGCTGCCTGTCGAGATGTGATTTGATTTTGAAGCCATTGATTTTTAATCTCTTTGAAATTTTGTGGAACATCTTTTTTAGGTCTACCAAAAATAACACCTCTACTTTTTGCAGCATAAATACCTTCCTTTTGTCTTTGTTTAATATTCTCACGCTCTATTTGTGCGACATATGCCAATATCTGCAATACCATATCCGCAATAAATGTCCCTGTTAAATCTTGATCTCCTTTCTTTCTTGTATCCAATAAAGGCATATCTAAAACAACAATATCGACTTGTTTCACTTTTGTGATGACTCTCCATTGATTTTGTATTTCATCATAATTTCTTCCTAATCTATCAATAGATAAAACAATCAAAACATCTCCTTTCTTTAATTTCTTCACTAAACGATTATACTGTGGTCGATCAAAATTCTTTCCACTCACCTTATCTACATAAATATTTTTTCTTGGAATATCAAATTGTTTTAATGCCAGCCATTGTCTATCTTCACATTGATCTTTTGATGATACTCTTATATACCCATAGTTCATTTTTTATTCCTCCTTTTCTTATGAGTCAAATAACAGTATACAAAAAAAGATAAGAATTCATTTTTGACATAATCATACAAACGATATATAGATTTTGACTTTCAAACAAAAAAAATTTTAAGATTTTCATCCTAAAAGTTTGTTCGATTACCAGACATGATATCCGCCATCAATCATTATATCAATGCCTGTTGTATAAGTTGAAGCATCAGATAATAAATATAAGACTGCTCCAATTAATTCCGTAGGTTTGCCTACACGATGCATAGGTGTATTGTTCATTGAGTTTTCAAAGACTCTTGGATCATTTAATTTAATAAAGTTTTTCACATTGCTCATCCCTTTTCCTAGAAAACCTGGAGATACGCTATTGACTCTGACATTATATTCTCCATATTCACTGGCAACACTTCTTGTTAAATGTAAAACTCCACCTTTTGATGTACAATATCCTGACATATTAAATGGTGGTTTATTCACAATTGTTCCTGTAAAAGAGGCAATATTCACAATAGACCCCTGTTTTTGTTTAACCATATATTGTCCAAAATATTTACAACATAAAAATGTTCCAACAATATTAATATTCATTAATCTTGCATAATCTTCACCGGTATAATCTTGAATGCTGCCATGCTGATTGACACCTGCTGCATTAATCAAACCATCAATATGCCCAAAATCCTGTATGATCTGTTCACTGACTTTTTGAATATCAGCTTCCTTTGAATTATCTGCCATATAATAACGAACTTCAATACCATATTGATTCTTTAATGATTGTGCTAATTCTTTAAGTTTGTTAACATTTGATGGAATATCAATCATAGCCAAACTTCCACCTGCCTGTGCTACAGCTTCCACAAAATGTGAACATAAATACCCAGTCGCTCCTGTTGCGACAATGACTTTACCATCTAAACGAAACAAATCCATCACATTAACCATTTTTCATTCCTCCTATAATAATGTTGTGATGACATTGGATAAACCACATAATCCAATGACAACATAAGTTAATTTTCTAATGAGGTTAGCATCTAATTTATCTACAATCTTATTGGCAATCCATAAACCTAATAAAATACCAACCATTCCTAAACCAATGCCACCAAATAAATCAACTGTCAAAATACCATTAATGACTCTAAAAGCTGTTGAATAAATAACATTGATTAAAAAGAAACATTGTATTGTTCCTAAATATTCTTCTTTTCCTTTTGTTTTTGATAAGAAATAGATAACCATTAATGGTCCTCCAATACCAAACAATCCATCACAGGCACCTGAAATGATAATGCATAATAAAGCAACGATGCCTTTAGGTTCAATATCGTTTTTAGAAAAGAAAAGGAAATAAAGAGATAAAACAATTAAGAAAATACCTAAAATGATTTTCATGATATTTTGATCAATCATTTTTGCAAATAAAATAGAAACACTGCTGACAAATAAATATAAAACGGCTGGACCGATAATCTTTTTAAAATTAATTGTATGACGATAACGATAAACCATGGCTGCACATAAAATCATACAAATAGCACTTGATACACCTGCACTTTGTACAACACTAAACTGTAAAGGCAAAAACATCATCATGACAACGCCAGCCCCAAAACCTGTCACTCCCTGAATAATGCCAGCGACAAATGCTGGTAATAAAATATAACCTATCATTTCCATCTATGATTCCTCCTAACGACTATCAATTTATCAGGGAATTCATCATGAAACAATGAAACCAGCCCATAAAAAAACGTTGTTTTCAAAAAGCCTGTTTTAAGACTTTTTATTTGAAAACAACGTTTCTTCTTATAATTCTTTACCATTTGTTTCAATGACTTTTTTATACCAATAGAAAGAATCTTTTCGACTTCTTTTTAAAGTTCCTGTTCCATCATCATGTTTATCAACATAAATGAAACCATATCTTTTACGCATTTCTCCAGTACCAGCAGAAACAAGATCAATACATCCCCAAGGTGTATATCCCATTAAATCTACATCATCCTCTTCTACTGCTTTGATCATTTCTTTGATATGTTCTCTTAAATATTCAATTCTATATGGATCATGAATAGAACCGTCTTCTTCAACCGTATCCAATGCTCCCATACCATTTTCTACAATAAATAATGGGACCTGATATCTGTCATATAATTTATTCAATGTATTACGAAGCCCAACAGGGTCAATTTGCCATCCCCAATCTGTTATCTTTAAATATGGGTTACGTCCACCACTAATAACATTTCCTTCTATCTGCTCGGCATTGCCACCTTCAATAGATGAGAAATAATAACTAAATCCAATATAGTCTACTTTCCCTGCCAGCATCAGTTCTTCATCACCTGGTTCCATTTCTGGTGCTTTGGCATTTAATCTTTTCCACATAGATGTACAAGTATTAGAATAATATCCTCTGACATGGGCATCACCATAATAATATAATGACAGCATTTTTTCTCTAGCAGCAACCTGATCATCAGGAGAACATGTTGCGGCATATGTTTCAGGGAATAACAACATACATCCAATCTTATTTTCTGGATCAATCTTATGCCCTTCAATCACAGCTTTAGCACTGGCAACAAACATATGATGTGATGCCTGAACAACAGTTTGGTTGGCATCTTCACCTTCTTTAAAAATCAAACCTGCCTGATGATAAGGTCTTGGAATTCTCATTGTGGCATTAATTTCATTAAATGTCATCCAGTATTTAACTTTTCCTTTATAACGTTTAAAGCATGTCGTTGCATATCTGACAAAAAAGTCAACAAGCTTACGATTACGCCATGAACCATATTTTTGAACAAGATATAATGGTGTTTCATAATGTGATAAAGTCACAACGGGTTCAATACCATATTTATGCAATTCATCAAAAACATCATCATAGAATTTTAAACCTTCTTCATTAGGTTCTTCTTCATCTCCATTTGGAAAAATTCTTGTCCATGCTATAGACATTCTAAAACATTTGAATCCCATTTCGGCAAATAGGGCAATATCTTCCTTATAATGATGATAGAAATCTGTTGCTTCATGACTCGGATATAAAGCATCTTCATGTACATAATCATCAATCTGACGTTGAACGCCATGTCGTGCTCCTCTTTCTACATCGGCAATGCTTAAACCTTTTCCACCTTCTAAATAGGCTCCTTCATACTGGTTAGCAGCTGTCGCTCCACCCCATAAAAAATCTTCTCTTAGTTTCATTCTTTCTCCTCCTTGTTTCTAACATAATCAAATTCACATTGATAGACAATACAATCATTTGATAAAAAAACATCGTTTTCAAAAGATAAGATCATGCATTATTATTTTGAAAACAATATTTCATTTTGATCTTCTTCCATAACCTTCTGACTGGCTTTACGAAGAGGTTCATAAGATAAAGCAACTTCTTTTTTATGTTGAAAAGCTTCATCATAATGTTTATGAAAATAACAGCTATATAACATATCAAGAATTAACATAATAGACACTGTTGATGTATAGGAAGCAATATGAGAATAGAGTTTCTCTCTTGTAGTCATAGGCAAAATAATATCCACTTTATCCTGCCATTGACTTTCTCCCCTACTTGTAATCAAAATAGAATGAGCTTTTCTTTTGACAATATTTTCAATATATTGTTTTGTTTTTAATGTTGTTCCTGAATAAGAAATCAATATAAAAGTATCATCTTGGGTTGCATTATAAGATTGATAGAACTGTTCATTGACATTTTCACTGACAATAACATTTTTTCCAATACGCATCATACGATCTGCAAAGATTTTTCCTAATTCAATCGCAACACCAATACATAAAACATAGATGTTTTGACTACGATCTATCATTTTTGTCGCTTCGATATAATCAAAATAATCAACTAATGATAAGGTATCTTTAGCCGTTTCCTGATATAGCTCACTGACACTGCCTAAAACTTTCGCCAGATTATCATCTTTTAAAAAAGGAATATTGGCATCAATATTTTCAAAATGTTCATGTAAATATTTCATTTCTTCTAAATATTTTTCTTTAAAATCATGATAACCTCTAAATCCCATTTTATGACATAAGCGTGTAACTGCTGAAGTTGATGCATAAGAGTCAGAGGCCAACTCACGAATAGACATATCTTTAATTTGTCCTTTGAGTTCTATAACCTTTTTCGCAACTTCTTTTTCTGCTTCAGATAACTGTTCCATTCTTTCTAACTTTTCGATAATTAACATTTTGATCAACTCTCTTTATCTTTTATTTTACATTGATATGAGAATAAAGACAATCTTATTCAAACATTGATACTAAGGAAATCATAACAGGAATAAGACAAAATAAAGTTGCATTTTCATGAAATAAAAGAGTCAGCCATACACCAACAATAACACCAGATATAAAGAAACAGATGATAGTTATATAACAAAAACATTTTTGAATGGCCTGTTTATCATTTTGAAAAATACCACGATATAGATTTTCAACTCCACTTCTTAAATTTCCAGTACACATTGTTGAAGAAAAAGAACTTCCTAAAACCTTTTTAAAACATTCTGCCTGCATTGCACATAAAAAAGAAATCAATATATGGACAATACGATTGTATGATCCAATAGGAATAAAACTGACTATAACCAAAATCATCATTTCAATCATTAAAATAATTTGTCGCCAATGCCATTTGTTGAATGCCAAATTAAATGATAAATAGTTCTTCAATTTATTTGGTTAGGATACAAGGTGAGATAACTATAATATTCAAATTAAATTGTCCGAGCTATTTATATTATTTGCTACGTG
>NZ_NFLY01000035.1:0-30796 GCF_002161155.1 Massilimicrobiota sp. An105 | reverse complement strand
AACAAATAGGAATCAATGAAAAAGAATATATAGAATTCGCTAGAGAAGTCATCAAGCCATTAGATAAGCACTAATGGCTTGATATCTATATAGATGTATAATTTTAGTAGAAGTTGACGGTATATACTAACCATAGTAAAAAGTTTAGTAAAAAAGAAATAAAAAAACTTTATATTTTTACTAAACGGGAAAGGAGAAAGGTATGAAGACCAAAAAGAAAGTTTTTGTCGCTGGAGCAATGACATTTGCTATGTTGGGAACAATGATTCCACAAAACTGGAATGTCAATGCTGCTAGCAATCTCATTTCCAATGGCGATTTTGAAAATATCAAATCGGCTGACATTGGAAAGTACACGGGTAATGCATCCGATATGAAAGTTGGATCATGGTACTCAAACAGTGGAGGGGAGGTTAGCTACATTGGTTACAATGAGAGTGAACGCTCTGGAATTTTACCAGCTAATAACAACAATGTTTGGATTAGACAGGTAGTAAATGTTGAAAAGAATACAGACTATGTATTTAGTACCTATGTAAAGACTTCGCTTTCAGAAGGAGAAGCTATTGTCCAAGTATTAGATGGTAATGGTACTGCTATTGAAGGTATCAAAGAAACTAATATGAAAGGAGTTGAATGGACTCAAAAGAAAATTTCTTTTAATTCAGGAAATCATAGTAAAATAACTGTAAGTGTCTTAAAATGGGTTGATGAATCTAATACCGATAGTGACATTTATAAAGCTAGTGTTTACGTTGATGAGGCTGTATTAATGCCAAAAGTTGAGTATACTGATTATGAAGCTAGTGAAGAGTCAAAGACAAAGTTAGTGAATTTCATTAAAAATAGTGATTTAATTAATTTACAAGATGATGATATTCAAAAAAATGATGGTAATATTCAAAATTATGTTCCAGGAAAGTTTTATTACAATGGAGATACACCTGCAACAATAGGTGAAGGATATGGAGAAAATGCTAATGGATTGGTTCTGCCAGAAAATGTTAAAGAAAATTCATTAAAGGTTGCTGCTCATGATTTAAAAGCTCAGACAGATTATGTGTTTAAAGTATATATAAAACATGGGGCTTCTGGAACAGGCACAGTAACAAATATTAATGGAATTGATGGAACTGATACTAAATTATTTGTAGCTGATGATAATGCTGGATATGCATCAGGACAAGAATGGAAAGAATATACTTATACATTTAATACAAAAGATTGTACAAAATTGTATATAGATATTTATAAGTATGTAGGTGAAAGTAGTGTTAGTATTAGTGATTTACGTTTATATGAAAAATCACAATACAATCAATATGAAGAAGAAGAAAAAGAAGAAGCTGCAGAAGAAGAAAATAAAAAGTATACTGAAGTATGGCGTGATGATTTCGACACTTTAGATACAAGTACATGGTCATATCAATTAGGACATAAACGTGGTATTGAACCTCAAGATTATGTTTCTAATAAAGATAATGTTTTTGTTGAAGATGGGAAATTATATTTACGTGCAACAGAAAAAGATGAATATCGCGTTCATTATAATGCTGATGGTAGTGATATTGTTAAGAAATATGACTCAGGAAGTATTGCAACATTTGGTAAGAAAGAGTTCTTATATGGAAAAATTGAAATGAGAGCTAAATTACCAAAAGGCGCTGGAGCATTCCCTGCATTCTGGACTTTAGGAAATGATTTCACATTAGATGGATTGGTTGATTCTAAACAAGGTGTTGGATGGCCAATGTGTGGTGAAATTGATATTATGGAATTAATTGGAGCAAATCCTGATGTTTCAGGAACAAGTGATAGTACAGTTCATGGAACTATTCACAATGGATTGACTGAAAATGGTGACAAAGCTCAAACAAATACTTATTCATTAAAAGAAGGTACTTTTAATGATGATTATCATACATTTGGTATTGTATGGAATCCTGATACAATTGAATGGTATGTTGATGGTGATGTTTATAGCACAATTTATATTACAGATTTAGATTATTTCCAAAAACCTCATTACTTATTATTTAACTTGGCTGCAGGAGGAGCATGGCCTGGTTTCCCTAACGAAGATACAGATTTCCCTATGGATTTCATTATTGATTATGTAAGTTATAGCCAGACAGCTGCTCAAAAAGAAGCTGCTGACAAATATTATGCGACAGCACCAACTTTTAGTGGTGTAAAAGACATAACAATTAGTGATGAATCACAATTATCATCATTATTGGATAATGTTAAGGCAACTGATGCTAATGGTAAAGCATTAGATGTAAGCTGTTCAATCAATGATGGGCAAAAATTAATGTGGAATGGTAGAACAAGAACAAGTGAAATTGATTTCTCAAAAGAAGGAACATATGAAATTGTTTATTCTACTATTGGTGAAAATAACGTATATACAAGAGCGTGTGCAACATTACATGTTAAATAAGGAAAGAGAAGGGAACAACTATGAATAAAAGTAAGATTTTAAAAGGTGCCTTAGCAGGTACACTTGCAATGACAATTGTTGGTTCAGCTGTTTACTCTTCAAATGCCTTAGTCTATGACACTGATTTAGAAGATAAAACAGTTACTGAACCAGAAAGCTGGGGAGCTTTACCAAATGAAGCACAGCTTCAATATCACGATGATGAATTAGCTGCATTCATACATTTTGGTGTAAATACATTTACGGGTAATGAATGGGGAGATGGAACAGAATCTCCATCTGTATTCAATCCTACAGGAGATTTTGGAGAAAGTGCAAAATCAATGGTTGAATCATTGAAAAATGCTGGATTTAAGAAAGTCATCGTAACTGCAAAGCATCATGATGGTTTCTGTATTTGGCCAAGTGAATATACAGAACATGATATTGAAAATTCACCATATAAAGATGGTAAGGGAGATATTTTAGCAGAAATTTCAGCAGCTTGTACTGAATATGATATGGATATGGGATTATACTTATCTCCATGGGACGAAAATGCTGAAAGTTATGGATACTATGATAAAGATGGTAATCCATTGTTAGATGAAAATGGAAATCCAATTGATGGAATGACAATGGAAGAAGTCAAAGAAAAAGATGCTTTAGATTATAATGATTATTATGTTAATCAGATTACTGAGATCGTAACTAATCCTAAATATGGTAATCAAGGAAAATTCACAGAATGGTGGATGGATGGTGCCAAAGGAGAAGGTGGCGACGCTCAGGAATATGATACAGAACGTATTTTAAAAACTATCAAAGATAATGAACCAGGTATTCTTATTTTTGGTGGTGGAACAGAAGGTGGAATTCACTGGATTGGAAATGAAAAAGGGCAAGCAAGTGATACAACTTGGGCTAAAGTAGATTCAGTTAAAGGTGACGGATATAGTGAAGCTGATGGATTTACTTATGGTATTCCTGATGGTGATCATTGGTCAGTTCCAGAAAGTGATGTCAGTATTACTTCTGGTTGGTTCTATCACGATGGAGATTTACCAAAATCAATGAGTCAATTAGGAAATATTTATTTCCAGACTGTTGGTAATGGATCACCATTATTATTGAACTTCCCACCAAAGCAAACAGGGGATTTAGATGGAAGTATTTATTCAAGATTAATTGAATTTAAAAATGCAATTGATAATACATTTAAAACAAATTTATTAGCACAAAATTCTAAAGCAGGAGCTTCATCTGTTTATGAAAATGCAAAAGAGTATTCACCAGCTAAAGCTATTGATGGTGATGAAGATACTTATTGGACAACAGCAAAAGGTGAAAAAACAGGAACTTTAGAAATTGAATTTGATGAAGTGAAAGAATTTGATGTTGTATCAATTGAAGAATATATTGAAAAGGGACAAAGAATTAGTGAGTTTGAAGTAGAATATCAAACTGCAGATGGACAATGGCTACCTTTTGAAGATGGTCATACTATTGGAGCTAAAAAATTATTAAGAATTGATCCGATTCAAGCAAAAGCTATTAGAATTAATATTACAAGATCTTATGCTGAACCAATGATCAGTGAAGTTGGTATTTATAAAACAGCTGATGGTTTTGAAAAAACTCAACCTTTACCAGAAGCATATACAAAATTTGTTTATGGTGATGATGAAAGATTGGAATTAAATGATGGTACTTGGGATGGTGACCATCAAGGAAATACAGGTTGGGAAAAACAAGAAGATGGAAGTTATACAACAACTGACGGTTGGGCAAATATTAAGTATACATTTGAAGGAACATACTTTGCATTAGTAGGTACAAAAGGACCTGACTATGGTTCATTTGATATTTATATTGATGGAAAATATACAAGTTCGGCTAATGCTTCAGCTGGAGAAATAACACCAGGTCAAATATTGTATGAATCTCCAACTTTAGGTGCAGGAACACATACAATTCAATTAACAACAGGTACAAATAGAAAACCTGTAAACTTTGCATATGGTTACTATTTAGGTACAAATGAAAATGGTTTATTTGAAATTGAAACAGATTCATATCAAGTAGCTGAAGGAGACTCTATCAAAGTTAAGATTAAACGTAATGGTGGCTCAACAGGAGAAGTTACTGTTAATGTCACAACACCTCCAGGTACAGCAGTACAAGGTCAATATTATGAAAATATTACAAATGAAACAATTACATTCAAAGATGGAGAAAAAGTAAAATATGTAACTTTAAAAACTATTGATAATTTGGATGTGACTGGAAATAAAGATTTCTATGTAGAAATTTTCTCACCAACAGGTGGGGCACAACTTGGTATGAGAAGTACAGCCAGAATCTTAATTGTTGAAAATGATAAGAGAATAGCTGATGCTGTAGAACAAACTTCAAATATTAGTGAATCATGGTATAAAGCTGAAAGCTGGGATGCCTTTGATCAAGCTTATATAAAAGCGAAAGCAGCAGTAGATGATAATTCTATGAGTGATGATGAAAAAATGAAATTATCTAATGCTTTAATGGAAGCTTACAATAATCTTGAAGTCATTAGTCAATATTCTGTAAGAAATGCGATGATTATGCCAGATAATTTTGAAAACGAAAAGACATTAGAAGCAGAATTAGGTGTATTAGATTCGTCACATGAAAACATTGTTGCTAATGAATACTTAAAGATGGTTAATGGAAGTGATTATAGTAATGGACGTTTGATCAATAAGATTAAAGATGGAAATACAATTACAATACCATTAAATGTTCAAAAAACAGGTTTATATAATTTTGATTTTACTTATCAGGCAACACAACCTATGTCACTTATCATTAGTGGAGATCATATTGTTAAACAAACAATTTCTTTAGATGCTTCAGAAACATTAATAGAAAAATCAATACCATTGAATATTCAAGAAACTGGTATTTCTCAAGTTGTTATTACTGCTAAATCTTTAGCAAAATCAGATGGTGATTTAGCTATTGATAATGCAAAAATTAAATTACAAGAAGTATCAAATGGAAAGATTGAAAGTATCGCAATTGAACAAATGCCAAGTAAGACGGTTTATGCACTTGGAGATACGCTTGATTTAACAGGATTAAAAGTTATAGCAAAATATGATACAGGTGCAACGACTGATATTACTCATAAAGTAGAAGTAACAGGATTTGATTCATCAAAAGTTGGTGAACAAACTTTAACTGTACATTATGGTGAATTTGAAGCTCAATTTACAGTTACAGTTAAAGGTAAGAGTGATGCAATGAATCCAGGTACAGATACACCTGAAAAACCAAGTCAAAATAATCCAAATCAAGGAAATTCAGGACAAACTGGAGAAAAACCTTCTACTACTACACCAACAGTAAATGGTACAACTTCATCTCATGATAAAGTAAAAACTGGTGATGAACAAGTTATAGGAGTATTTGTATTAGCATTATTAGGAGCTGCATGTTTATTTGTGGTTATAAAAAATAAAAAATCTGATTCTCAAGATTAATATTGTTTTGAAGATTAGCTATTGATATTTTTATCAATAGCTTTCTTTATATTTAAGCTTATTATTATAAAAAGAATATATTAAAAAATATTGAAAACATCTGTTGATATATTACTAAATTATTATATGTATACACATAATAAAATAAAACAAAAGCATAATATTATAAAGACCTCTGTTTCAATGTTTAATAATGAGTATATTAAATAAAAATGAGAATATATAATTGTTATAATGGATAAAGATTACAAGCTTTTTCAAGTAGTTCAAAATCACAACATTTAGAATAAAGAAAATGATGAGGATTTCCTTTGACTTTATTATATAACTTGATTGCTGAATTTATGATGATTTCTTCCTTTTCAGGTGATTTTAAATAGAAATATTGTGACATAAGTACATTTTTATAATTGTTGTCTTCTATATTGTTAATATTAATCAAATGAATCAAATTATTATCTTTTATAGGAATCATATAGCAAAACATTAGTCGACCATATTTTCTTCCATTTGTTAATTCAATAGGATGAGAAATTCTATTAAAAAATCGAGCATTATCATCGTAATGTTGTTTTGGATGTGTTAGTGGAACAAAGTAATTGTATTTTTCAATTTGTAAAACAATACCTACATAAGGTTTGAAATTTTCATAGTTCATATCTGTGTTGTTTGAAACTTTAGTAAAACCCCTTGCTTTTCGTTCTTCTTCTTGCAAATAATTGATATAGTTATTGTTTATGTAATAAATATTTAATTTGCTCATAGCATCCTCCTGATTAAATAAAAAAGGATAGGTAGTCTGTTAAAAGTTTCAACCCACATTTTCAGCTGTGGAGCACTGAATGTTTCAACCCACATTTTCAGCTGTGGAGCACTGAATGTTTCAACTCACATTTAACGGCTGTGAAGCACCATTTAACAAACTTCTATCCTTTTTTTGAAATATTCTTCATTTATAATATACTACAAATGAAAAGTAAGGTCAATGCTGATAAGAATATTTCTATATATAGTATATGATATGAAAAATATATTGATACAATTAAAGTTATTTTTCTATTAATTTTAGAATGAAATCTTATTCATAGTTTGTATGTTAAAAAATATTGTTGATAAACATTTTAGATAATTTATCACTTCATATTGACAAAAAAATACACAAGAGTTAATATAATGATGACATGACATCATTACAATAAAGGAGGAAAATAATGGATTTACAATTAAATAATGGTGTGAATATACCTTGTATTGGTTTTGGAACCTGGAAAATTGATGATTATGATACTGCTGTTGAATCAGTGAAAGCAGCTATTTCCTATGGGTATAGACATATTGATACTGCAAGTAGCTACGGGAATGAATGTGCAATTGGTGAAGCAATTAAGCAAAGTCATATATCAAGAGATGAGCTTTTTGTTACAACAAAATTATGGAATACAGTAAGTCATTATCAAGAAGCTATTGATGCATTTTATGAAAGCTTAAATAAATTACAGCTTGAATACATTGATTTATACTTAATTCATTGGCCTGCACCAAAAGACTATAGAGAGAATTATCAAAAAAGAAATATTGAAGTTTATCAAGCAATGGAATATCTCTATAAAGAGGGTAAAATTAAAGCGATTGGAGTAAGTAACTTTATGAAACATCATTTAGAAGAACTCAGTCAGGAGATAGAGATTCCTATTATGGTGAATCAAATAGAATTCCATCCTTATTATTATGATGAAGAAACAATATCATATTGTCGTCAAAATAATATTGTTTTAGAAGCATATAGTCCATTAGGAAGAAGTCAAGTATTGAATGATCCGATTATACAGAAGATAGCGGAGAAATATAGAAAGACACCTGCTCAAATTTGTATTCGATATGCCATAGATAATGAAATCATTCCTATACCTAAATCAGTAACAAATGAAAGAATTAAAAGTAATTTAGAAGTTTTTGATTTTCAATTAGTGAAAGAAGATATTGAAAGAATAAAAAATCTTAGTCAGACTCATGGAAAAATAGGATCCTATCCAGATACAGCAAATTTTTAAAGATGAGGTGGAAATAATGAAAGCTATTTTATTAGTTACACATTCTACAATGTGTGAAGGTGTTAAAGAAAGTTGTGAGATGATTATAGGTAAAAAGGAAAATATTTATACATGTTCATTAACAGAAGAAGGAGTTGATAATTTTAGAGTACAACTAACTGAAAGAATAGAAACATTAGAAAAAGAATATAAAGAAATTATTATTGTAACGGATATTCCAAATGTTACTCCATATAACGAATGTTATAGATATATACTGGCTCACAAAGATTCAAATATATATCTTGTATCAGGAATGAATCTAGCAATGGTTATAGAGCTAGGGATGTTATGTGCTTTAGATATGGAAACGCAACAATTAATTAACCAAATTATGGACACAGGAAAAATTTCTATTTGTAGTTTATAGAGCATTGCATTTTTATAAAAGTAATGCTATTATATTAATGTAAAGATGTCATGACAACACGATAACATAACAGGAAAGGAGAGAAAATTATGTCTTTAAATTTGGTAAGAGTGGACGATCGTTTGATACATGGACAAGTTTTATTGATGTGGACGAAGGTCAGACAAGGGGATGCTATTATTTTATTAGTTGATGATGAATTAGCTAATGATCCATTTTTAAAAGAAGTTTTCATAAATGCAGGAAATGGATTAGGTAAAAAAGTATATATTTTCACAGTTGAACAAGCTATAGAAAAAGTACCTAAAGCCATATCTGGAAAGAAAAAATATTATTTAATTTCAAAGAAAATTGAACAACTTTATCTGCTTAAAAAGAAAGGGGTAGATTTTGGTAAAGAAATTATATTTGGAACAGCAAGTAAAGCAGAAGGAACTGAGAAAGTTTATAATAATGTTTATTTATCACCAAATGATATGAAATATTGTGAATATTTGAATGCACAAGGTATTGATATTCAATTTAAATTGATACCAGATGAAAAAGGTTTAACGTTTAAAGAAGTCCAATCAAATTATAAGGGAGGTTAAAATTATGGATGTAAGTATTTTTCAAGCCTTTTTAATAGGTGTAGCATGTTGGTTAGGAAGTGTTGAGAATTCTCAACCATTAGGAGTCGCTTTTTCTGATGCTATGTCGAGGCCAATTGTTGGGGGAACAATTGTTGGTATTATTTTAGGAGATGTTGTAACTGGAGCAACAATTGGAGCAGCTGTACAAGCTATGTATTTAGGGCAGGTTCTTATCGGTGGTGTTGCAACAGCTGATATGGCTTTTGTATCATATCCTTCAATAGCACTGGCAATGTTAGCGGGTGCTGATGCAAATGTAGCAGTAACATTAGCAGCAACAGTAGGTGTTTTGGGAGCAGCCTTATTTACAGGTTATGAAATTTTAGCGTCTGTATTTTATCAATTAGGTGATAAATTCATTGCTCAAAATAATATTAAAGGAATGAAGGTTGCATATATGGTTTTACCACCTATAACAAGTTTTGTTATACGATTTGGAATAACTTTCGCTATTGTTTTATTAGGTAGTAATTATGCTTCTTCATTATTAGCTGCTATACCTGAACTTGTTTTACATATAGCAAGTGTCTTGGGTGGTGTTTTACCAGCAGTAGGAATTTCTATTTTAGTAACTTATACATTAAAGGATTACAAATTTGTTATATTCTTCCTTATTGGAATGATGTGTATTACATTTTTACAATTTAATATGGTTGCCACAGCAGTGTTTGGGGCATGTTTAGCTGTTATGTATTATATGTTTACTGATCATAAGAATGAAAATAATTTAGAAATACAAGATGATGAGGAGGATGAGTTATTATGAGTGAAAAAAAAGAAATTATTAATGAATCAACGCAATTAACAAAAAAGGAAGTTAATAAAGTATGGTGGACATGGTGGAAATATGCTCTTACTGTATTTGGGTATGAAAGATTACAAGCACCTGGTTTTACCTTATCCATGTTACCTATTTTTAAGAAATTTTATAAAAATAAACCAGAAAAAATGGTAGCTGCTTTAAAACGACATTCAGTTTTTTATAATACAAATAATATTGTTGGGGCAGTTGTCAATGGAATTGTTGCATCAATGGAAGTTGAAAAAGCTAATGGGGCTAAAATTAGTGATGATTTTATTCAAAATATTAAAGTCGGACTTATGGGCCCTTTAGCTGGAATTGGTGATGCAATTACTCAAGCAACTATTCCACCAATTGTGTTAAGCGTTGCTATTGGTTTATCTACAAATGGAAGTGTACTAGGAGCTATATTTGCAGTTGCTGTACTATATGGAATTAATATGTTAATTTCAAGAATAACTTTTATGTCAGGATATAAATCAGGACGTGAAGCAGTTAATAAATTATTAGGTAAACAAATGGCTAGAATTCAAGATGCTATGTCAGTTCTTGGGTTAACTGTAGTGGGAGCTATTACAGCAAGTTATGTAAATTTTACAATTACTGCTGAATATGTAAGTGAATATAGCACTATTAATTTTCAAGAGGTCTTAGATGGTATTTTTCCAAAGTTTATTCCAATGTGTCTTGTTTTATTAGGATTCTATTTACTAAAATTTAAAAAGTTTAGTGCAATTAAATTGATTGGTGTTTATCTTGTGATTGCCATTGTGTTAGGAGTTTTTGGTATTGTTTAAAGTGAGGATATGATATGAATCAGATTATATTTTGTGATTTGGATGATACATTATTAAGACCGAAAACAAAGGAAGTATTAGATGAGGATGTTGAAGCTATTAAACGTTGGATCAATAATAAAAATAAATTTGTACTATGTACAGCTAGACATCATACTTTTTTGAATAATATTACAACAAAATTTAAATCGATTGATTTTGATTGTATAGGTTGGAATGGTGCTGAAATATATATGAATCATAAAGTTATCTGCTTATATCCTTTTACAAATAATCAATTTTTAGAAATATATCATGGTATGTATAAGTACAAAGATTATGCTAAAGTGACAAACATTGATAATGAATATATTTTTGGAAAATTATCTTTATATACAACATTTATGTTTCAAAATGATCCCAATAAAATTCTTTCTCAAACTATAGATGAATATATACAAAATGATTATAAACAAATTATCCATATAAATTATATTTTCCCTAATAAACAAAAACATCATGAATTTTATGAAGATTATCAAAAAAATATTTTAAGTCGTACAAATCATTATCAATGTAAAGAAACATCAGATTATAGTTACGATATTACTCAGCAACAAGCGACAAAAGAACACGGTATATATCAATACTTAAAACTCAATAATATACCTCAAAAGAATACTATTGCCATTGGTGATAGTCTAAATGATATAGGAATGTTCCATTTTTGTCATATGAGCTTTTGTATGGTGCATGGACATGAAGTTGCAAAGAAACAAGCAACATATAGAGTTAAAAATATAAAAGATGTAATTAATATTTTAGAAAATGAAATTTAAAAGCAAAAGGATTTAGAAAAGCATAATCTTTTACTTATATACAATATGCTTCAATCATTTTATTCATTTGAAATATACGATAAAAATAGAGGTGATACTTTTATGAATGAAAAATACGTATTTTTAAAGCCGACATTTTCAACTGCAATTTGGGGTGATGGGACATTGGTTCATCATTATCATGTAGAAAATTATGTACCAAAAAATATGAATATAGATGAAGTCACGGGTTTGGGTGCATTTAGTGGATTACCACAAGATGCTAATGAAATTTTAAATGGTGAATATAAAGGAAGAAAATTAAATGAGCTTTATGAAGAACACCCAGAAATGTTTGGAACACCTTCAACTTTAAAATGGGAACATATACCTGTGTCTATGGGGATAGCTCATGCGTGTGCAGATTTAAGTATACAAGTTCATCCTACAGAACAATATGCTTTAAAAAATTTAGGGTGTCATGGAAAAAGTGAGAGCTGGTATATTGTGGATTGTCCACCTCATTCAGATATAGTCATGGGACATAATGCTAAAACGTTTGAAGAATTAGATGAGTATATTCAAAAAAAGGATTGGAATGGCTTATTGAAAAGATATCCTATTTTTCCTGGATCTTTTTATAACATTCAGGCAGGAACACTACATGCTATACAAAAAGGAACAACTTTTATGGAAGTATGTAATCCTTGTCCTATCACATATCGTTTTTATGATTATGATCGTCTAGATAAAAATGGACAACCACGACAACTTGATATTGAGAAAGCTAAAGATAATATATTGGTTCCATTTGAGTGTCAAGATACATATTATCGTTATCGTAATCATCAAGGTGTAACAGAAATTAATTTAACAGATAATGAGAATTTTTCAGTTTATAAATATGTTGTCAAAGGTGAAGGCGAATTAACAATGCCAAAACCTTATCTAGGTGCATTTGTTATTGATGGTGAAGGTCAAATAGAAGATGTTTATCTTAAAGCAGGAGATTCTTTCTTAATCAGTGCAAATGTAAAAAAATTAGTGTGGAAAGGAGAAATGACAATTTTAGCTTACTATGGATAACTCTAAAATTGTTAGATGAGATATATGTATGAAATAAAAAATAGAGTACCAAATTTTGATTTGTATCCTAAAAAAAATATAAATATAAGTGCTAAAGTTGGGTTTAATGATATTGTTAATGAAATTAATGCTCAAATAAAATTAATTCAAAAGGATCGTATTGTTATTTGTTTTGATTATTATCATGGTGTTAATGAAGAAATATTTGAAAAAATAGCAAAAGCGTTACAACCTCAATTGATTATTCATTCTGATATAGCTAAGTATGATGAATCAATCATTCAAGAAAAGTTTGGTAGATTTATTACAGATGATCGTGTAAATGGGGTATTTAGTGTAGGAACTATTGAAGAATTTTTTGATTTTGACAAGATAAAAGATGTACAAGATAAAATAAAAAACACTCAAGGTTTAATTGTTGTTTATGGTGTAGCATCAAAAACAATTTGTCAACCAGATATCTTAGTATATGGTTCTATTAGCTATCAAACAATAAAAGATAGATATCAGCAAGGTTTAGGAAATTGGGGTGCTCATAATGAAGATGAAGAATATTTGAGAAAAGAAAAGAGATTTAATTTTTTGGAAAGTAGAGTTCAAGACAAACATAAAAGAGATATTTATAAAATATGCGATTATGTCATTGATTGTAATCAAGATAATCAGTTTATCATGATAACAAAAAAAGATTTCGATGAAATTATACATAAATTTTCAACAAGTCCATTTAAACCAATCCCTATTTTTACGAAAGGAGTATGGGGTGGACATTGGTGTCAAGAAGTTTTAAATGCTGGAAAAGATTTAGAAAATACAGCATGGGGAATTACAGGATTTTTGGATTGGCAAGCCGTAGCTGCACAATTGAATAATGCTATTTTTGAATTTCCATCAACAGATTTAATTTTATGTAACCCTAAAGAAGTATTAGGAAGAAAAATCTGGTATCTCTATGGAAATAGATGTCCATTGCATGTTAATTTCTTAGATACATGGGGTGGAGGTAATCTTAGTCTACAGGTTCATCCCACGATTGCCTATGCTCAAGAAGTATTTAATTCATCATGGGGACATTATGAAAGCTATTATATGTTAGATACTTGTGACGAAAGCTCGGTTTATTTAGGAACAAAGGATGGTGTAAAACTTGATGAGTTAGTAGCAGCTTTTGAAACTGCCCAAGAAACTGGAGAATTTGATGATGAAAAGTGGATTAATCATTTTCCTGTAAAAAAACATGATCATGTCTTTATCCCTGGAGGTACAATTCACTCTGCTGGTAAAAATACATTAACACTTGAGATAGATATGTTTTGCTTTACAACATTTAAATTATGGGATTGGGGACGTTTAGATTATGATGGAAAACCTAGACCTATTAATATTGATCATGGAAAACATGTTATTCAAGAGGAATTTCAAACCCAAATGATTAAAGACCAATTTATTTCTAAAAAGCAAGAAGTAGATAGAGGGTATGGATGGAAAAAAGAAAGAAGCGGAACAATGCCATTTGAGGCTCCTATGGAAGTAAACAGATATTGGTTTAATAAGACAGTACATTTTGATCCAAATGATTGTATTATGATTCATGTTCTTGTAGAGGGAGAGGAAGCTATTATTGAAAGTTTAGATAATAGTTTTGAACCAGTTGTTATTCATTATGCAGAAGCAGTTTTTGTCCCTCCAGCAGCAGGTCAGTATACTATTAAACCATATGGAAAATCACGTCTTCAAGAGTGTGCTGTTTTAGAAATTTATATGGATATATAGGAGGACTATTATGTACGAAAAGATAAATGAAAGAATTCCAAATTTTGATTTACATCCTGTATTTGTTGTAGAAGAAACACAATCTTGGAAAGGATATCAGCAAATATGTAGAGTGATTGATTCTGAAATACAAAAATATGATTCTAAATGTGTAATGGTTATTGATTCATATTATCATATTAATCATAAAGAGATACGACAGTTTTTGATAGACAATATTCATCCACAATTAGTAATTTGTACAGATGATCTGAGAGCTTCCGATGATGTTTTACATGATAGATTAGACAAATTTATAACTGAAGATCGTATTAATGGAGTATTTGCAGTCGGGCAAATAGATGAATATTTTGATAAACAAAAGCTAAAAACAGCGCAAGAAGTAATAAATAGTACTCAAGGATTAATTGTTATTTATGGAATAGGAGCAACTTTGGTGACAAAGGGAAATATTCTTGTATATAACAATATTACAATTCAAAGAATTAAAGATGGTTATTTTTCGACATTAACAAATTGGGGAATGAATAATCCAGATGAAGATCCATTGACAAAAGAAAAAATTTTTAATTTTGTTGAATCCAAGTATTTTGATAGTCATAAACGTCATATTTTTGATGATATGGATTTTGTAATAGATGGTGATAATAAAGACAATCCTGTTATGACAACAGGAGATGATTTTAGAAAAGCATTGAATTACTTTGCTTCTCATCCTTTTAAACTTGAACCATTCTTTAATAGAGGAGTATGGGGTGGACATTGGTGTAAGGATGTTTTAAATGGAGGACTTGATAAAGAAAATACAGCTTGGGGTATGACTGGATGGATGAATTTTCAAAATACACTAGCAAAATTAGGAGAAAATGAATTTAGAATTATTGGTAGAGATATAGTACAATATAAAGCTGTTGAGTTTTTAGGAAATCAAAATTTTTTCTGGTTTGGATATAATTGCCCAGTTGGATGTGATTTTTTAGATACATGGGGTGGTGGAAATTTAAGTTTGCAAGTTCATCCAGATATTGGATATGCACAAGAAGTTTTTAATTTTCCATTTGGACATTATGAGAGTTATTATTTTCTTGATACATCTGAAAAAAGTTCTGTATATTTAGGGACTAAGGATGGAGTCAAAAAAGAGGAACTGGTTAAAGCCTTTAAAGAAGCTCAAAAAATTGGTGAATTTGATGATGAACAATGGATTAATCGTTTTCCAATGAAAAAACATGACCATATTTATATTCCAAGTGGAACAATTCATGCTTCTGGTAAAGATACTTTAGTATTAGAAATAAATCCAATTGGATTTCAGACATTCAAACTCTGGGATTGGGGACGTATTGATGCTGATGGTAAACCAAGACCAATTAATATAGATCATGGTGAAAAGGTTATTCAAGAAAAATATCAAACTAAATTTGTAAAAGAACATCTTATTTCTAAAAAAGCTGAAGTTGATAGAGGAACTGGATGGAGAAAAGAGCATAGTGGAACAATGGAATATGAATTATTAAAAGTTGATAGATATTGGTTTAATAAGCCAGTGTTTTTTGAAACAAAGGATCATGTAAAATTGCATGTACTTGTAGAAGGAGAAGAAGCTATTATTGTTAGTCCTAATAATGAATTTGAGCCTATTGAAATTCATTATGCTGAAGCAGTTTTTATTCCTGCAAGTGTTGGACAATATGTAATAAAACCTAAAGATAAATCTGATGAAGAATTGGCTGTTTTAGAATGTTATATGGATATGGGTAATGCGTATCAATAAATACTTCCCTTTTTGAAAAAATAGGGTGAAAATCCCTATTTTTTCAAATTTATAATAATAATAAATAGGTAAAATATGGAAAAAATGTTACAATGTGACAAGAGGAGTTGATATATAAATGAAATATACTATTGATAAAAATATACCTTTACCATTATATTACCAGCTAAAGCAAATTATAATCAATTTGATTGATGATGGTGTTTATAAGGAAGATGAAACAATTCCCACTGAACACGAATTAATTGATAAATATCAGTTAAGCAGAACAACAGTTAGACAGGCATTAAATGAGCTTGTAACTGAGGGTTATTTATATAAAAGAAAAGGCGTTGGAACATTTGTTTCATCTAAGAAAAAAATTAATGATCAACAAGAGGTTATCAATTCAACAATATATAAATTAGATAAAGTTATTAATAGAAATGGTTTTGTTTGTAAAACAAAATTTTTAAATGTTGGAATAACTGAGGCTACACCAGATATTGCTAAACACTTATCAATAAATGTAGGTGATCTTGTATGGGTCATGGATAGAGTCAGATATGCTGGAATAAAGGTAGCATCATTTTCACGCTCATATATTGATAAAAAATTATTAGAAAATTTTGATAAAGAGGCTAAAGAAGCAGCACAGCATTTCTACCAGTATCTGGATAGTAAAGGATTAAAAGTATCTATTATTCGAGAAACACTAATTCCAAGTTTACCTGATAGTGAAGTTAGAAAAATTTTAGAAGTCAGCTCTACAAATCCAATTATGCTTGTCCAAGATATTGGATATGCTGACGATGGAACCGTCATAGAATATTCTATTTCATCTTTAGATGTCACTTTTATTAATATGACAGCAACATTTAAGAGGGGTTAAGATGAAACCGTATATTATTTTTGATATGGATGGAGTTATTATTGATAGTGAAAGTTGGTACATGAACCAGTTAAGGAATTTTTTTGTATCTAGAGGATATGTTATACCAGAGAAGAAACTAGAAGAAATACTAGGTTTAAATACTAAAGATATATTTGATATTTTAAAAGAATATATTAATTATCAAGGTAATATTCAATACCTTTTTGAAAAGTATCTTCAGGAATTAAAATTCCCTAATTATCAGCAAATAGTTTTTCCAAATGTTCAACAATGCATAGAAAATATCTTTCAAAAGAATATTGATATTATCATAGCTTCTTCGTCACCAAGAAAAATAATAAAACAAGTTTTGACAGATTTAAACTTAGATAAGTATATATTATTTTACATGGGAAAAGAAGATGTTAAAAAAACAAAGCCTAGTCCGGAAGTCTATCAAATAATTGTAAGACAACAAAAATATCAAAAGCCATTGTTTGTTGTAGA
Source organism: Massilimicrobiota sp. An105 (assembly GCF_002161155.1). Classification (NCBI taxonomy): domain Bacteria; kingdom Bacillati; phylum Bacillota; class Erysipelotrichia; order Erysipelotrichales; family Erysipelotrichaceae; genus Massiliimicrobium; species Massilimicrobiota sp. An105. The sequence goes on along the minus strand of NZ_NFLY01000035.1, from coordinate 13,369 downwards.
GGATAGTACTTTTGGAATACAAGCAGCAAAAATGGCAGGTTTAGAAGTTGTTGCTTACTATTCAGGAAAATTTCAAAATAATCAAAGTCAAAGTGATATAATTATTACTAATCACATGCAATTGTTGAAATTATTATAAGGAGGTTTTTACATGACAAAAGAAGAACTAGCTAGTATGTTTGATCATACGTTTTTAAAGGCTTATGCCTCGAGAGATGATTTTATTAAATTATGTGATGAGGCTAAAGATATTGGAGCTGCAATGGTAGCAATTAACAGTGAACCTGTAAAGTTATGTAAAGAGTTATTACAAGGAACAAATATTCATGTGGGAGCAGCTATTTCTTTTCCTTTAGGACAAACAACACTAGATATCAAATTGGCTGAAACAAAGCAGGCTATTGATGATGGGGCAGATGAGATAGATTATGTGATAAACATAGGTAAAGCAAAAATGCATGACTGGAATTATATTGAACAGGAAATGAGAAGCATTGTTGAACTGTGTCATGAAAATCAGGTGATTTGTAAGGTTATTTTTGAAAATTGTTATTTAACAAAGGAAGAGATTGTAAAAATTGCTGAAATTGCTAAAGGGGTTAAACCAGACTATATCAAAACAAGTACAGGTTTTGGCACTTCAGGAGCAACAGTAGAAGATGTTCGTTTAATGAAAGAAACAGTTGGAGATGAAGTCAAAGTGAAAGCTGCCGGAGGAATACGTGATTGGAAAACATGCCGAGCAATGATAGAAGCTGGAGCAAGTCGTATTGGAACAAGCAGTTCACTCAAGATATTGGAAGAATTTGAAGAGGATAATCATAAATTATGAGAAGAATAACGTGTTTTATATTTTAAAAAAGAGCATCCCTGAAAAGGATGTTTTTTTGTTATAAAAATTTTTTTAATTTTGTTGTGATAAATCAGTATGTTTATACATTAATAGAGTGAAGGAGATGAGAAAACTATGAAAAAAACAAATATGATAAAATTATTAGGAACAGGAGTCATTATGTTATCAATGGTGACTGGGTGTGGAAATGGACAAAGTGCACAAAAATATACGAGTCTTGTGACACTAGATGTGAATCCTAGTATCCAATTACATTTGGATGAGGACGATAAAGTTATAGAAGCTATCGCAGTTAATGATGATGCTAAAAAAGTATTACAAGATATGGAGTTAGAACAGGCAGATGCGAATGTCGCAATGAATGCAGTACTTGGTTCATTGGTTAAGAATGGATATTTAAATGCAAATCAAAATACAGTCTTATTGTCAGTTGAAAATGATGATGATCAAGCAAGAGTGGCCTTAGAAGATGAATTGAGTCAATATATTTATACAACATTGAAGAGTTATTCTATTGAAGGTGCTATTTATTCTCAAGATATAGATATTGATGATGATGTGGAATCTTTGATGAATAAATACAGCATTTCTTATGGAAAAGCAAATTTAATTGAAGATATTATAGATGAAAATGATGATGCTAAGAAGACATATAAAGTAGAGGATTTGGTGAAACTTAATGCTCAAGATTTAATTTTAATTTATCAGTCTTTAGATAAAGATGATACACAAAAAAATGCCAATAAAATGGTAGGAAATGTTAGTACAAAACAATATATTACAAAAGATGAAGCTTTAAATATCGCATTAAAGAATGCTTCCGTTTCAAAGAGTCAGATTAAAGAATTGGAAATTGATTATGATATGGAAAATGGTGTTTTGACTTATGATATAGAATTTAAATATAATCAAAATGAATATGAATATGAAGTGAGTGCTGCAAAAGGGATTGTAGAAAGAGAGGTTGAACCAGAAGTTAAACCTGTAAGTAAACCATCAAATACACAACAGACAACACAAAATAAAGTAACAAATCAAAACAATACGAATTATGACAATACAAACTATGATAATACAAACTATAATTCAACAAGTAAACCAGCAGCATCCAAACCATCAACTTCATCACAAACAAGTAAAAACACAAATTATGATAATACAAATTATGATAATACGAATTATCAGTCAACAAATAAACCTGCTACTTCAAAACCATCAACACAACCATCAAGTTCAGGACAATCAACAAATAAAAATACAAATTATGACAATACAAACTATGATAATACAAATTATGATGATCATGATGATGATACAAATTATGACAAAGATGATGATCATGATGATACAAATTACGATGATTAATTAACGTAAACTTAATATATTCTTAATATAAACATGAAAGAAATAGATAAATCATAAATGAGATATTAACATCATAGGAGAGATCAATGATGTTAAGAGAGAAAAAATTAGAGAAATTGTTAATTCGATTAAAAAATGAAACAGATATTTTAGGAGAAATATATGATTTGATGCATGATGATATTTATCGCTATATTTATAGTATTGTCAAATCAAAGGAAATGGCACAGGATTTGACTCACGATACTTTTATACAGATATATAAAAATATTCATCTGTATAAAGAAAATGGTCATCCTAAAGCATGGATAATAACAATCTCTCGCAACATCACTTATATGTCATTTAGAAAACATAATAGGGAACAGGTTGTCGATTATGAAATTGATGCTGTAGATGAAGGGATGAAAGATATACATGATAAGATGATGATTCGGGTTCTATTGGATAAACTCTCAGTTGAAGAAAGAGAAATCATCATCTTACATGTAGAAGAAGGATTAACTTTTAAAGAAATTTCTGAAATTATGGAAATGAAATTAACAACAGTTTTAAATAAATATCATCGTTCATTAAAGAAATTGAAAAAAAGTTTGGAGGAATGAACTATGAATAATAGAAAGATAAAAAAGATGATTAGACAGGAATTTCAAAGTGTTCATACACCTTCAAGAAAAAATGAATTACTCCAAGATATACAGTACATATCTCAAGTTAGACCTGAAGATGAAGTTCATAAAAGAAAAATTCATATTCATAAATCATTATCACTTGCAGTTGTTATGTGTATGATTGTGATTGGTTTTCTTTTTTGGCCTTCACAAGAGGCTTATTCAGTTGCCTTTGAAGTGAATCCAAGCATTGAATTGGAAGTCAATAATGAAAGGCGAGTAGAAGAGGTTATTTGTCACAATGAAGATGCAGTTCTTGTTTTAGAAGAGATGGATTTAGAAAATACAGATTTGGATGTAGCTGTAAATGCTATTATAGGAAGTATGTTTAAATATGGATATATAAGTGAAGCTAAAAATTCAGTTTTAGTTAGTGTTCAAGGACAGGATAAAGAAATTAGAGAAGAATTGAAAGAACAAGTTGCATCAGATGTTAAAGATATTTTATCGGGTTATTCATTAAATGCATCAGTTGTTTCACAGGATTACAGTTTTTCTAAAGAACGACAGGAATTAGCTAAAAAATATGGGATTTCTGTAGGTAAGGTCACGTTAATAAAAAAATTAATAGGTGTCAATCCAGATTATGAATTTTCTGATTTGGTTGATCTTTCCATTAATGATTTAAATACATTAATTCATTATAAAAATATACAGTTTAAAACAATTACGATAGATGGGGTAGAGAGTCATAGTGGATATTTGAGAGATGAAGAAGTTAGAACAAAAGTTTTAGAACATGCTCAAGTGACTCTTAATGATTTGAAGTCGTATGAAGATGAATTGGATGTTAAAAGCAATCAACTTGTATATAATGTGAATTTTACAGATTCATATGCAAGTTATAGTTATCAAGTGAATGCTATTAGTGGAGAAATTGTTTCATTTGATGTGAAAATGTAGGAGTTTATGGAAATAAACTCCTCAATTTATAGAGAGGTTATGCTTATGATTAAGAATTATAAACCTATTCAATATCGGCACGAACTTAAACATATTATCAATCCATTAGAAGCAGAGATTTTAAATCGAAGATTGAATTTATTATTCTCTAAAGATCATTATACATTAAATGAAGGATATTATGATGTTCATAGTCTTTATTTTGATACACCTGATGATAGAGCTTTAAAAGAAAAGTTAAATGGGGTATCACAAAGGCATAAGTTTAGAATACGATATTATAATCATGATTTAAGTTTTATACGATTAGAAAAGAAAATGAAACATAATGGGTTATGTGCGAAACGTTCTACGAAATTGACTGTTAAACAGGTTCAAGACATATTGAATGGAGATATAGATTTTTTATTAAAAAGTGGTACTCCATTAATGATTGAATTTTATAGTGCATTAAAAGGAGAATTATTAAAACCTTGTGTGATTGTATCATACCAAAGGCAGGCTTATACATATGATGTATCCAAGGTAAGATTAACAATAGATAGATATTTGTGTACATATAAAAATATATATGATTTTTTATCATTGGACCATAGAAAAATAGGTGTAGATGATTTTGCAGTATTCGAAGTGAAATATAATGAATTTTTACCTGATATTGTGAAAATGGCGATACAAGGACTTTCACAGAAAACATCAGCCTATTCAAAGTTTGCAAAATGTCGACAGATTGATTGGTAAAGGAGAAGAAAAATGACTTTTCAGGATATATTTCGTTCAAATTTTTTAGAAAATATACATGCTGTTTCATTACTGGATATGTCAATAGCTTTACTTTTGGCATTTATGATGGGGATGTTTATTTTCTTTGTTTATAAAAAAACATATAGTGGGATTATGTATACTTCCAGTTTTGCAATAACACTTGTAGCTTTAACAATGATTACGACATTAGTGATTCTTGCCATTACAAGTAATATTATTTTATCTTTAGGGATGGTTGGTGCTTTATCAATTGTACGATTTAGAACAGCTGTTAAAGAACCTATGGACATTGCGTTTTTGTTCTGGAGTATAGCAGTCGGTATTGTATTGGCAGCAGGTTTAATTCCTTTAGCTGTATTTGGGAGTTTATGGATTGGAATTATTCTTTATATCTTTTCTCATAAGAAAAATACACAAAGACCTTATATACTAGTTGTTCATTGTGAAAATCAAAATAGTGAAAAGAATGTCTATCAATTTATTCAAAAACAGGTATATGCTTTTTCGTTGAAAAGCAAGAGTATCAAAAAAGATTGTATTGAATTGAATTATGAAATCAGACTTAAGGATCAGGAAACATCATTTGTTAATGAGCTTTCAGATATGGAAGGTGTTTTATATACAGTGATGGTTTCTTATAATGGAGATTATATGAATTAATATGATTAAACATAAATATATAGATATACTTGTTATGATATTCGTTATCTTTAGTCTTATTATCACTGTTGGTTTGATGTTACCGGGACATTGGGGTATAACACCAGCCTATCAATTACCTGCTTATGCTTCTAAATTATTTGATCAAAGTTATGTTCATACGATTGATATACAATTGGAAAATTCACAGAAATTTTTTGATCAGGCACAAGCCAAAGAATATCATGTATCTTCTATAACGATAGATGGAGAAACCTTTGATATGGTAGGGCTGAGAGTGAAAGGAAATAATTCGTTAGAACTTATTGATCGTTATGAATCAGATCGTTTTAGTCTAAAAATAGAATTTGATCATTATGACTCAGGATATCATTATTATGGTTTGGATAAGTTTACATTAGATTGTTCTTTTCAAGATAATGCATACTTAAAAAACTATATGACTTACGAGATGATGTCTTTTATGGGTGTTCCATCTCCTCTAACAAGTTATGTCTGGGTGACAATCAATCAAAAAAATTGGGGATTATTTTTAGCAATTGAAGAACCAGAAGAAGCTTTTGTAAGAAGAAATTATGGAAAAGATCATGGAATTCTTTATAAACCTGGATATACAGATGTTTATGCACCTAATAAAGATTTAGCGTTACAGTATATTGATGAGAATATTGAATCGTATCCTAATTTATTTAATAATGCGAAATTTAAGATAACTGAAGCTGATAAAAAAAGATTAATTCAATCATTAAAAATATTAGATGATAATCAAAATATAGAAAAAGCTGTCAACATAGATGAGGTTTTAAGATATTTCGTAGTACAGGTTTTTGTGGTTAATTTAGATAGTTATTTAGGTCCAACGGGACATAACTATTATTTATATGAAGAAGATGGTATGATTTCAATGCTTCCCTGGGATTATAATCTAGCATATGGTACATATTCATTAGGTATGCCTAATCCTAGTAATGATGTGACAAAATATGTGAATTATCCTATTAATACGCCTTATACTCAAGAGGTTATGTTTAATAGACCGTTGTACCATCATGTTATGCAACATGATGAGTATTTTAAACAATATCATGAATATTTCCAATATTTTATTGATGAATATTTTGAAAGTGGATATTTTCAAAAGAAGGTAGAAGACACAACGCAAATGATAGATTCTTATGTACGAAAAGATCCAACTGCATTTTGTTCTTATCAAGATTATCTTTTAGGCGTAGATACATTTCAGGAGTTTTGCTTACTAAGATCAAAAAGTATTAGAGGACAATTAGAAGGACAGTTACCTGCCAATCTATCTCAACAAAATGAAGAATCACCAAGAATAGATGCTTCACATATACGATTGGAAGATATGGGAGAAATTGCAGATTTATATGATGAAAAATAATAGTATTTCAAATTGAGAATACTTAAAGAAGGAAAATCTATTTAAATAGAAATTCCTTTTTTATTTAAGGGAGACTATTCTATTTGGTTATAGTGGATTTCATTATTGTTATTGTACAAAAGAATAAAATAAAGAAGATAAAAGAAGAATGTATATTATGAATATTCTTGAACCTAACATTTCCCTTCTTAAGAAGCAATAAATATTTAGTAATCAGGCATTAAAAAATTAATTGTTCCCTTATTAATTGAACAGTTATTATTATTGCTGGTTGGTATGATAGATACCTTGATAATCAAAATGTATAAAGTGTATTCTTTTGTTATGAAGTAAGATCATTTTGTTTAAAGATATCATTTTAATAATTTGTAAGTTTTCTAAATAAAAATGGAAGTTCTCTTAAAATTATGTAAAAGAAGTTTAAGTGTTTGTAAATGCTATTGAGGTCTTCTTTGATATTGTTTAAAGTATACACGGAAGTATTGAAAGATACTTTAAATTAAAAAAAGGGAGAATGAAAATGAACGAAAACTTAAAAAGAAAATTACTTCTTTCATTAGCAACTATGACAACAGTGTCATCAATGTGTAGCGCTTCAGTTTTTGCATTCGGAGTTCATCCAGGTGGATATAAAGATTACATTTCTAATGTCCAAAATGAATCTGGATATCAAGACTGGTATAAAAACACTTGGAACAATAAAGAAGAATTTGATTCAGGAAAAGTTATTTTAACACCTGGTAAAACAGAAAAAGATTTAAATTTTGCATGGTATTCAAAAGTCGCTGGGACACCACAAGTTAAAATGTCTAAATCTCAAGATATGAGTAATGCTACTGTATTTGAAGGGAAAGCTCAAAGTATTAATAAAACAAATGATTTTGATACTGATGCAGAATATTATAAAGCATCAAATAAAGTATCAGTTGACAATTATTTAGAAGAAAACACAACTTATTACTATCAATACAGTGTAGATGGAAGTACATGGAGTGATACTTATACATATCAGACACATTCATTTACAAACTTCCAGGCAATTCTTGTAGGAGACCCACAAATTGGTGCTTCTGGATCAGCAGGTGAAAAATCTAATAATGATCAAAATATTGCAAATGATACTTATTCATGGAACAAAACTTTAACTCAGGCAATGAAAACAGCACCTGATGCAAGCTTTATTTTATCTGCAGGAGATCAAATTGATTATTCAGAAGTTACAAATGATAATTCAGCTGAAGATAAAGCACGTTATATTATTAAAGAACAGGAATATGCTGGATATTTATATCCTCAATATCTAAGAAGTATTCCTGTCGCAACAACAATTGGTAATCATGAATCTAAAGGTGATGATTACAAATTACATTACAATAATCCAAACGCATCTGCATTAGGATCTACAAATGCAGGAGGAAACTATTACTATAGTTATGGTGATGCATTAATTATTTCTTTAAATAGTAATAGCCGTAATGTTGCTCAACACAAAGCATTCTTAGAAGAAGCTATTAGCAGTTATGAAGATGCAAAATGGCGTATCGTTATGTTCCATCATGATATTTATGGAGCTGGCGCACCTCATGCTAATACGGATGGAGCTAACTTAAGAATTTTATTTGCACCATTAATGGATGAATTTGATATTGATGTATGTTTAACTGGGCACGATCATTCTTATGCACGTACTTTCCAAATTTTAGATGGTAAAGTTATTACAACTGAAGGAGTTGGAGAAGATGCAGCGAGTACTGCATATAATCCAGAAGGAACTTTATATATCGCTGCTGGTTCAGCAACAGGAAGTAAATTCTATGCTTTAAGTACAGATAAACAATATTACTTAGCTGAACGTTCTAATAATCCAATTCCAACATTCTCAACAATTGATTTTACAAGTGATTCATTTACAATCAAAACATATGATGTTAATGGAGATAAATATGCAAATGATGTTACTATTAAAAAAGATGAAAAAGCAACTTCAATTGAAGAATTAAAAGCTGATTTACAATCAATGGATAAAGTAGATATGACAAGTGGATCAAAACAACGTATTGAAGAAGCTTTAAATGGCTTATCTACAACTTTAGAAACTGTTGATGATTCTGTGGCTATCAATGATTTAGCTTCAAGATGGAATACTAACAACGATCCATTAGATTACTATGCTAGAGCAAAAGATACAGATTATAGAGATCCAAATAACACTGATGCTTTAAAACAAGGATACTCAAAATTCTTGGATAAGACATTCTATGAAGCTGATAAAAATGCAGCAGTTGATGAAGCAACAATTGATCAAGTTTATACAAATATGTTAACAGCTAAATCTGAAGTTGTGACAAAAGCAGAATATGCAGATTTACAGGCACAATTCGATGAAGCTGGAAAATTCTTATCAACAATTGAAATTGGAAATAAAAAAGGTCAATATACACAAGAAAATGTTAATGCGTATAAACAAGCTTTAGCTCAATTAAAAACACAAATGAATGAATCAAAGATTACAAAAACAGAATTAAGTTCATTACTTGATTCATTAAAACAAGAACAAACAGAATTACAATCTTTAGTTAATAAAGAAGATATAACACCTGTTACACCTGTAAACCCAGATGAGAATAATCAAAATAACAATCAAAACCAACAAGAAACAGATAAAGATCAGACTCCTTCTCAAACAACTGATCAATCTGGCGATGAGAATAATCAAAATAACAATCAAAACCAACAAGAAACAAATAAAGATCAGACTCCTTCTCAAACAACTGATCAATCTGGCAAATCAGATCAAATAGTACAGACTTCAAATTCTGCTACGTCTAAAGATGCTGTTAAAACTGAGGATACAGCCAACGTTTTAGGATTAACATTATTAGCAGTAGGTTCATTAGCTGGAATTGTATCTTATAAGGTTTATAGAAAAAAAGAGACTGAATAATTGATTGAAGTAACAAGACAGACTTGTTCTGTCTTGTTTTCGTTATTGGAGGGTTTTATGAAATTGTGGAATGAATTTATGAGTTTGAATAGAAAAGAACAAATAAAACATATTGTTGTTTGGATATGTGTTTTATTGTTTTTTGTGTTTTTGTATTTTTTTAATCAAGGAGTAGATAAAGTGTCTTTAATGGATACTGAAGGTGCTCAATTTGAAAGAGCAACGGTTGTGGAAATTATTTCTGAAAGTAGAGATGAAAGTGGACAACAATTGGGAACACAGGTTGTTAATGTTGAACTCAAATCTGGAGATTATGCCGGAGAGATTGTCGAAGCAACAAATATCGATAGTTATCTGTATGGTGCTGATTGTCAAGTTGGAACAGATGTTATTGTACAAGTCAGTGAATATGACGGATCATTTTCAGCTAGCGTGTATAATTATGATAGAACGAATACATTATTTATGATTGTTGCATTTTTTCTCATTTGTTTAGTTATGATTGGAAAAAGAAAAGGTCTCACTTCAGCTATTAGTTTAATTTTTACATTTATTTGTATTATTTATTTATATCTACCAATGTTATACTTAGGATTTTCACCGTTTTTAGGAGCTGTTATAGTTACCATTATAACAACGTTAATGACGATGTATCTGATAGGCGGATTTTCTATGAAAACATATTGTTCTATTATTGGAACAGTTTGTGGGGTTGTTGTGGCAGGATTATTTGCTGCGTTATGTGGAATGTTTACAAATATTAATGGTTATAATGTAGAAGATATAGAATCATTAATATATATTGGACAGAGTGTACCATTGGATGTTAGTGGATTATTATTCTCCGCTATTTTAATTGCATCATTAGGTGCTGTTGTTGATATGTCAATGTCAATTGCAACAACGTTAGAAGAATTAGTATATCATAATCCTAATATATCAAGAGCGATTTTATTTAAGAGTGGTATTAAAATTGGTGGAGATATGATGGGAACAATGTCTAATACATTGATTTTAGCATTTGTTGGAAGTTCTTTAAGTACATTGATGATTTATTATGCATATAATATTCCATTTTTACAGATGATTAATTCTTATGATATAGGTATTGAAATTATTCAAGGGATCTCAGGGTCTTTGGGGGTTATTATGACTGTACCTTTTGTTTCATTTGTTTCTTCAGTGTTCATGACAAAAAAGGCAAAAAAAGACGTTATTAAAACACGTTAATCATTTTGATCAACGTGTTTTCTTTTAGTCTAAATCTTCTCCATGACTTTCAATCACTTTTTTATACCAATAGAAAGAATCTTTTCTATAGCGATTATAAGTGCCCTGCCCTAAATCATCTTTATCAACATAAATAAAACCATAACGTTTTCTCATTTCACCAGTTCCAGCACTGACAAGATCAATACATCCCCAAGTTGTATATCCAATCAAATTCACACCGTTATCAATAGCTTTACCCATTTCTTTGATATGATCTCTTAAATAATCAATGCGGTAATCATCATGAATACTTCCATCTTCTTCTAATGTATCATAAGCACCTAAACCATTTTCTACAACCATTAATGGTTTTTCATAACGATCATAAATCATTTCTAGATAATAGCGTAATCCTAGAGGGTCTTGAGCCCATCCCCAATCAGAATATGTTAAATATGGGTTTCTTGCTCCCGCAGCAAAGTTACCAGAAACCATATCATCTGTTTCATGTGTTGTTTCAATAGAAGACATATAATAAGAGAATGTATACATATCGACACAACCATTTCTTAAATCTTCTAAATCTTGTTCAGTGATATCTAATTGAACATGATGTTCATTCCATAATCTTTTCGCAAAAGTTGGATATTTTCCTTTACATTGAACATCTCCACAATAGAAAATACTCTTTTCCCACATATGGCGATTAGCCATAATATCTTGAGGATCACATGTTCCTGGATAAAATGTAATGCCACAAATCATACATCCAATCATATTATTTGGATCAATTTCATGACCAATCTGAACTGCTTTTGCACTTGCAACAAATTGATAATGAAGTTGTTGATAACCTTGTTGATGTTCTTTATCTCCAGCATGATTACCAAAAAGATTTAACATCATAATTGTGTTATTAATTTCATTAAATGTGAGCCAGTATTTCACTAACCCCTGATATTCTTTAAAACAAGTTGTCGCAAAACGCACATAAAAATCAATAAGCTGACGATTGTTCCATCCACCATAATGTTCTTCTAAATATAATGGTGTATCAAAATGCCAGATTGTCACTAATGGTTCAATACCGTGTTTTTTACATTCCAAAAAGACAGAACGATAGAATTCAACACCTTTTGGATTAGGTTGATCTTCATCACCATGAGGATATAAACGTGACCATGAAATAGAAAGTCTAAACATTTTAAATCCCATCTCAGCTAATAATGCAATATCTTCTTTATAATGATGATAAAAATCTACACCATCATGATTAGGATAATAATAATCATCTAAAACAGCATACTTTGCTCCTTCAGGGATAGGTTGACCATTGATGACTTTACCAGGTTTTCCATCCTTATCAATAAATGTCACATATCTTGGTTCTTTCACAGAGCCACCTGTTGTGACATCTGTTTTGGCTGGTCCACGGCCATCTTCGTTCCATGCACCTTCAGCCTGATTGGCAGCAATCGCACCACCCCATAAAAAATTCTCCTGAAAACTCATATCTTATATTCCTCCTTATACTTTATATTGTAATGGCGAATGATGAAAAAGACAAATACTTGATATGTATATTTTCTTATGCTTTTGACACATAGCTTTTTTGAAGTTCCTTTAACAACAGCTCGGCAACTGGTGAAAAGACTTGATATTTTTTCCATACAATATACATAGGTGATTCTAGAGTGGGTTCTAATGGGCGAAAACATAATTCACTATCATGCCCCGTATAGATCAAATGATTAAAAGTTAAGACATAGCCCATTTTTTCTTTGACCATTAACGAAGCATTATAAGCCAAATCATAAGTTGCGATAATATTGAGCTGATCCTGCTGGTCGCCTAGCCATTTAGGTAAATCTGCCTGTAAAGATTGACGAGAACAAATCAAAGGAACATCGAGTAAATCCTGGATATATATTTTTTCTTTGTGTGCTAAAGGCATATCTTTTCTGGCAATAATACCCCATTGATTGGCAGAAGGTATTTTTAAAAAATTATATTTTGTGGAATCAACATCCTGCGCAATAATCGCAAAATCTAATAGCCCTCGATCTAATCTTTCATCTACTGCATCTGTAGCACTGCTGTATAAATGAAAACGAATGTGAGGATAATGTGATTGTAATTGTTTTAAAATGTGAATAAAAGATTGTAAGTCTTTAGATTCAGCACAACCAATATGAATATCACCACCATTGATTTCGTCTAATGCTTTAAATTCATCCGTTGTTTTATCTACCAATTCTAAAATTTCTTCAGCTCTTTTTTTCAGTAACATACCTTCTTCTGTCAGTTTGATAAAATAATTGGTACGAACGAAAAGCTTTTTACCAAGCTCCTGCTCTAAATCTTTCAGCTGTTTAGATAATGTCGGTTGTGAAATATGAAGATGTTTGGCTGCTTTTGAGATATTGCGCTCTCTGGCGACTTCCAAAAAATATCTTAAAACTCTAACTTCCATTCTATCGTTAACTTCTACTAGAATTATACATCTATAATACAGAAATTGGAAAAATATTGATTATTTCGATGTTTTTCTCTTTTTTTATTAGACAGTATATGTTATAATAGATGTATAAATA
>NZ_NFLY01000034.1:0-30891 GCF_002161155.1 Massilimicrobiota sp. An105 | reverse complement strand
GTAGAAGGAATACCCACTATTATTATAAAAGTTTGCAGAATTAAATTCTATCATTGGATTTGTAAAATTAAATTCCATATAAATTGATTTAGGGATGGAATTTAGTTTTTCAATTTACGCGACAATCAAAAAGATACAAAAATCAACAAAGAATATAGAAATGTTAACAGATAACTGATAGAATATGAAAAGACTATTTACAGAAATAGAAAAAGGAGAATATACAATGATATTATTTGTTGATGAAACAGAGTGCAAAGATTACTTTATAGTTGCTGGGTTGTTGACTGAATCAAAGTCAAAAACTGATGATGCTTTTAAAAGGTTTAAAAAGAAGGTAAAAAATTTCCCAATCCCTCCCAAGAAAAAGGAAAAACTGTTTACAGAATTTAAATCAGTTCTGTTGGATAAGGAATATCAGAAAATAAAAGTTTGTATGCTCGAACATATCGATTCTTTAAACTACTCTGTAATTTATAGCGTATATAAAAAAGATGGCAATAAATTTAATCAAGATATTAAAGAACGAATCTATTTACAACTTCTAAATAATATCGTTTTAAATATCGATGAACAAATAGATATTATTTTCGACACATTTAATAAAAAAGACTTTGAAGAAAAAATCATAAATTCTATCAAACTTAATCATAATGTTTTGTCAATTATCCAACAGGATTCTCGTTTAGAATTTGGATTGCAGTTTATAGATAATATATGTAGTGTTATTCGTCTTCATATAGATAGAAAAGAAAGTACACTGTATTATTTATTATCCAATTACTATGAAGTCAACTAATATATAGAATAATGAAGTCAACTAATATATAGAATAATATTGACATTATTCAATATTCATGGTATATTCTCCTTAGAAAGAGAGTATACTCTTATAGGTATGGTTTTCTGACCGCTCGAGGTTGGATGTGCAGATTGATGCGGAGCCATACCTTTTTCTATACAATTTAATCAATTCTATTTCTAAAGCGATGATTCATTTCATCGCTTTTTTGCATTTCTAAATATTTCCAATCAATTCAAAATTAAAGGAGTGTGAAAACAATGGCAACAGGTGGAGAAACTGCCGATCAAATGACACGAATGACTTTACAGGGCATTGAAGTTGCTGCTAATGTGGCACTCAAAGCTGGTGGTATGGCATCTAAATCTTTGGCGGCAACGCTTTATGCTATTTTGACAGACAGAAAAAAAATCAAAGGAAAGGCTAGACTTAATTCCATGTTAAAGTCTGGCAAAGAATTAAAAGTCTTTGCCATAAGACATAAGGATTTAAAAACTTTCTGTGAAGAAGCCAAACGTTATGGAGTTCTATATTCTGTGCTCAAAGAAAAAAACAACACTGATGGTATCTGTGACATCATGGTTCGTGCTGAAGATGCTGCGAAGATAAGCAGAATTGTTGACAAGTATGAATTAGCAACCATCGATACCAACGCTATTCGAAATTCAATCCTCAACGAAAGACAAAATCCATTGAAAGATGTTCCTATTCTCAATGATAAAGAACATGATGATCTTGTTCATAAGCTAATGGCTTCAACAAAAAACAAGGAACAGAAAAACAGAAAGGAAAACAGTGATATAAACCCGAAGAAAGCTTGGACAGAGAAAACAAAAGACAATCCGTTCGAGCATATCTCAATGCAAGAAAATACTGAACGTCCTTCTGTTCGAGCTAAACTCAATGAATACAAGATGTCGCATAAAAAATCAGGACGTTCAAAACAAAGAAACAAATCAAAAAATAAAAAAACAAAGGAGAGATAAATCATGAACGAACAGAAACAACATAAATGGTCTAAAGAAGAATTTGCTAAGATGATGAATGACAAAAGACAATCATTATTCAACATGGCAAATGAACAGGTTGAAAAAGCTGTGGAAAGTGCAGATAACTTTTTAACTTATCTTAATCTGAAATCTCAGCTTGATTATACCGTCACTAACACATTACTTGTCATGGCACAAAATCCCAATGCAACACAGCTAAAAGACATCAGTCATTGGCGAGAAGATAATAAATATATTCGAAAAGGACAAAAAGGTATCCAAATATTAGAACCCGGAGAATATACTCGCAAGGATGGAAGTGCTGGAATCTCTTACAATCCAAAGTTTGTATTTGATATTTCTCAACTGCAAGGTAAAAATAATCATATTCATTCTCCAGAATATAGCACAAAGGAAATACTAAGTGCCTTGATCTATAAAAAAGATATACTGCCAGAGGTCATCGAACAGGATACGAAGAGTTTTGAGCGAGTATATTTTGATCCTGAATCTCAAAAGATTCTTGTCAAAGATGGATTAGATCCCAAAGCAATGATTAATGGTATTATTAGAGAATACTGCATGATTGAATATATAGATATGGGTGCAACCAGAGAAGAAGCATCCTTTCAAGCTGAATGTTCAGCATATATGATTTCAAGAAGATATGGAATTGGTGATTATAACACTATGTTTGTTTCATCTTCAAATGAACATTTCTTTTCCATGAACCCTAAAGAAATCAAGCAGGAACTTGAAAACATCAGTCGTGTTACTGACAGCGTCTCTACAAATATCAAATATGGATTGTATGCTCAACAGGAACAGACAAAACAAAAAGAAGCAGGAGAGCATGAAAGATGAACAAGGAAGAACAGTATGCAATAAAAGTTACTGATATGGAACGAAGAATACTCATCAAGGCACTGACTCTTCTAAAAGAAAAGCAAATCAAGGAAGATAAGAATTACGATTTCATTGATGATCTTATCATTAAATCATGTGATGCAGTTCCAATAAAAAGGAAAAGAGCCTATGAAGAACGATAGAACAACCGACTATATTCTCATAGGCTTTTTTGTTATTCCTATTATCTGGCTAGCAGTCCTTATTGCACCTTACATGGACAAAGGTCTGATTGGTGCATTGCCTTATTTAAGCAATGCCATCAATCACCCCTTCTCTTTTCATTGGTGCAAGGATACATTCAAAACCATATTCATCTTTTTGCTGATTTATGGTATTGGCATAGGTATCTACTATTCCACTCGCAGAAACTATCGCAGACAGGAGGAATATGGTTCTGCAAAATGGGCAAATCCCAAGACCATAAATAAAAAATATGCAGATAAGGATATGTCACAAAATAAAATACTTAGTCAAAACGTCTATATAGGTTTGAATGGAAAAAAACATAGAAGAAACCTCAATACCCTTGTCATCGGTGGATCAGGAGCTGGAAAAACACGTTTTTATGGTAAGCCTAATATCATGCAGTGTAATACGTCCTATGTGATTCTTGATCCTAAAGGTGAGATTCTTCGTGATACAGGAGTACTACTTGAAAAAGAAGGATATATTATCAGAGTCATTGATCTCATCAACATGAATAGATCGCATGGATACAATCCATTTACCTATATTAAAGATGATAAAGATGTTCTTAAGCTGATAACAAATCTTATTAGAAATACAACTCCTAAGAATTCCCAATCAACTGACCCCTTTTGGGAAAAATCGGAAACCGCACTTCTTGAAGCCTTATGTCTTTATCTGCTTAATGAAGCTCCTGAAGATGAACAGAACTTTTCTATGGTCATGGAAATGATTGTTGCAGCTGATCCAAAGGAAGATGATGAAGATTATATGAGTCCTCTTGATTATTTATTCTATGATTTAGAAAAAGTCAAGCCAGAAAGCCTAGCTGTTAAACAGTATAAGATCTATAAACAAGCTGCTGGAAAAACCGCAAAATCAATTCTGATTTCTGTTGGTGTACGTCTGGCTGCTTTTAATCTTGAAAGCATTGCTTCGCTAACAGCTACTGATGAGCTTGAGTTAAATCTAGTAGGAGAAAGAAAGACAGCAATCTTTTGTGTTATACCTGACAATGATTCAACATTCAATTTTCTAATTGGAATGCTTTATACTCAACTTTTTCAAATGCTGTATTACAGTGCCGATATTATCCATAATGGTGAACTTCCTGTCCCAGTGCATTTTGTTATGGATGAATTCGCCAATGTTGCCCTGCCCGATGAATTTGATAAACTACTTGCTACCATGCGTTCAAGACAGATATTTGTATCCATCATTATACAGAACTTAGCACAATTAAAAGCTCTTTACAAAGATGCATGGGAAAGCTTGGTGGGAAATTGCGACACCTTATATTACTTGGGTGGAAATGAACAGTCTACACATAAATTCATGAGTGAATATTTAGGTAAAGAAACACTGGATACAAACACCTATGGTAAATCAAGTGGAAAAAGTGGAAGCTACTCTACCAACTATCAGCAGGCAGGTCGTGAACTTCTAACAGCGGATGAAGTACGTCTGCTCAACAATGATTATGCTCTTCTATTCATAAGAGGAGAACTACCGATCCTTGATAAAAAATATGATATTCTCAAACATCCTAATGTTAAATACACCAGAGATGGAAATGGCATCGCTTTTCATCACAATGAAATCCATCATACCATTGATGACTGGCAAAATATCATGCTCAGTGATGAAGAATATGAACTTTTAAGTGAAGAAGACCTTGAAGAATATTTCAAGGGACAAGAAAAACAGTAAAGGAGATTTTATAAATGAAATTAAATAAAAAAACAACTACATTTTTAGCATTCTATACAGCTTTTATTATCTTATTGAACTTTGGCGTACTACATGTACATGCAGCAGGAGATCCAATTGCTGTAGTCAATAATCTAAGTGATTTTATCTTCAGTCTTATTCGTGCGATTGGGATGATTCTGCTTGGCTTTGGTGTTGTTCAGATTGGTTTATCCTTAAAAAGCCATGATCCCAGCCAAAGGGCTAATGGATTTTTGACTGTCGCAGGCGGAATCGTCATTACCTTTGCAAAAGAAATATTAAATCTGATTGTCGGTGGTTAAGCATTTTAATAATACAAAAAGTGAGGTGAAAACAAATGGGTGGAATCCTCGACAATCTCACTAATGCAATCAACACTTGGAATGAAAAGTTAGCTGAAATATGGCTGCTTCTCACCCAATCCCCGCAAAATTTCAAAGGTGGTGGCATATGGCAAGCCATAACAACAATCCATAATGCACTCATTGCCATTGGATTGGCTCTTCTTGTCTTATTTTTTGTATTTGGCTTGGTTAAAACCTGTACAAGCTTTCAGGACATCAAAAGACCAGAACAGGCTGCAAAATTATTCATTCGTTTTGCCATAGCTCGTGGTCTTGTGGTATATGGCATGGAATTCATGTTAGCAATCTTTGACATAATACAGGGAATTACAAGTACTATCATGACAACTGTAGGTGTTGGCACTGCGACTGAAACCGTACTGCCAGATGCAATCATTACAGCAATCGAGGATGTAGGTTTTTTAGAAAGCATACCTCTTTGGGCAGTAACTCTGCTAGGAAGTATATTTATTACTATATTGTCTTTCATTATGATACTAACAGTATACAGTCGCTTCTTTAAATTGTATATGTATACAGCTATCTCCCCTATTCCCTTGTCTGCAGCTGCTGGAGAATCTACACAAAGTGTATGTTACTCATTTCTAAGGTCATATGCCAGTGTCTGTATGGAAGGAGCAATCATCATACTGTCCTGCATCATATTTACAAAATTTGCAGGAAGTCCACCGGTCATTGATCCAGAGGCAAGTGCTGTAAGCATGGTATGGAGCTATGTAGGTGAAATCATATTTAATATGCTCGTGCTTGTAGGCACTGTCAAGATGTCTGACCGTGTTGTAAAAGATATGATGGGACTGTAATCTAGAAAGTTGACAAGTTTACTGTAGCATTTAATAACTCATTATATAAAATCAAAATAGTTATATACCAGTCTTTTTATGGACTGGTTTTTCTATTGAAAGAAAGGAGTTAACAACAATGAAATCATTAAAAGATTACGAAAGTATCAAAGAATTTATCGAACTGCTGGAATATCAGGGAATGAATAACGAAAAAAAGCAATTGGAATTCATTATTGATTATGTCGATACAACTGAAAAACAGCTGGATGCAGTGCTTAATGAACTTCACAATGTAAGAATGGAATTAGGAACAATTCAGCAAAAGACATTAAAAGCAACTGCACTTCGTGCTGTAGATAACGTGACTGATAAAGTCAATCTTGCTAAAGATAATATCATCAAGACTAAAGAATTCATCAAAACCACTATTGAACATGGTATCAAAGAATTCAAATCAAAAGGAAAAGACGCTTTAGTTTCAACTATGAAAGCCTTAAATGTTAAAGGATTGCTACAAAAATGTCAGCAATGTTTTGACAAGATTCAGCAATCTGCTGATAAATCAATAGATACACTCACACGATTAGGAAATGAGATTCATCAAGTCAATAATCATTTCAAGAATATCCGTCGTATCATCGTTGGAAAAAATCCAGTGGAAGTCAAAAGAAGAAATCATGATAAAGGAGTTATCAGTCTAACACAAAGTGGGCTTTTCAAGGTCATGGAAAAAATGACTTATTTATCTGCAAAAACAAAAGAAAACATCAAGAAAATAGAAAAGCAAGAACAAGAGCTAACATCAAGAATCACGTCAAAAAAAACTTCTGTAAAAAAAGCTCTGAATGATATAAAGAAAACAAAAGTCGATAAAAAAGAAATCAATAAAACAGTTCAAAAAGAAAGATGATTTACTGAGATATTTAAACATTCTGCTATTCTTGATATTTTTTCATATGCTATACTATATATAAATCTTTTTATTACTGGAGGCTACATCATGTCAAGAAAAAATCATAAAATAGTCAATGGAAAACTACTTCAAACTGATAAAAGATTCTCTCAGTTAAAGACGAAACAGAGAGAAAAAATATATAATTGGATGTATGAAGAAACATTACATTACTATATGAATAAGCATAAAATGCCTTATGGTAAGCAATGCAGCATTGTTGTTGACGCCATCTATGATAGAATTATTGAAGCTGAAATCTGGATACCCTATAAAGAAATTCGATATCAGTATATCAAGAAAAAAACCAAACTAATCAATAAACTAACAAAAAAGATAAATCAGACAAATAGTTCTAATACAGATCATATTTCTGATTCTATATAAAAATCAATGCCAATAGATATTAGAAATTCTGCATGATTTTATGGAAATAAGCCATGTTATCAACAGTTGACAGATTTCCAATAATGGTTGGTTGAAGAAAATCTATATATCTGCAATACTAAATTCGCGATCGCAAATGAATTTAACTTAAAGGAGAATTAATATATGAATTTCAATGAAAAACTAATTAATTTGAGAAAATCTAAAGGCTTATCACAAGAAGAATTAGGTGCAGAACTGCATGTATCCCGTCAAACAATTTCCAAATGGGAATCGTGCCAATCATATCCAGACTTTCAACGCCTTGTGCTTCTTAGTGATTATTTTGGTTTGACACTAGATGAGCTAGTCAAGGATATTGATGTAGAAGAAGTAAGAAACAAGAATATCAATAACGAAAAACTATCATCAATATATGATGATATGAACAGTGCCAAAAAATATATCAGTGCGTTCTTTGTTTTTGGAGCAATGGTATTGATTTTCTTTGCTATTATCGTTCTGTATGGTGTATTTTTTGTAAAGTAATTACGTATAGTATTTGCTTTTTACAAGAGGTTGATTTCGATCAACCTCTTTTCTATATCCAAAAATATGAATAAGATTGATTAAATCTGGCAAGTACAATATAATTATTTACAAGAAAATTCAAAGAAGGAAGGAATGCTGATGAAAACTTTTATAAAAGTTATTAAGAAACTGTATTGGCTTGGATTATTAGGTTTTGTAGGCTCATTTCTTGATATTCCTTCACTAGAATTATTTTATCTATTCTTTTTGCTTGCATTAGTCGACTTTGTTTTATCAATTATTATTGTTCTTAGAATGAAAGATACTAATGAAACAGTAAGCGACATTAAATTTCTGTTTCAAAATCTAGGCATGCTGATCGGCATACCAATTATTTATTTACGAAATAGATTCCGCCTTCCTAATGCAAAAAGCTATGAACCAAAGATTTTATACAGCCTGCCATTTCAAGGCAGCTGGAATGTTGCAAACGGAGGAGTCGATAGAGAAACCTCGCATTCATGGAATATCTGCAATCAGAGATACGCCTATGATTTTTATATCGAAATAAACGGTAAAACTTTCTGTGATAGCGGAAAGTCTGTAACAGATTACTACTGCTATGGAAAACCCATTTTAGCCCCTGCTGATGGAATAGTTGTTGAAATCAAGAATCTTTTCAATGATACACCCATCTCCGATGAACCAGAAGCACTCTGCAGTGCCTCGGACATACGAGGAAATTATATCGTTATTAAACATTCAGAACATGAATACAGTACAATAGCTCATATTAAAAAAGATAGCTTCTATGTCAAAGTAGGTGACCACGTTCAAAGAGGACAACAGATAGCCTGTTGTGGTAATAGTGGAAATACAAGTGAACCACATATACATTTTCAGATACAGCAAGGAAAGAGTTTTCTTTTATCAGCAAGCTTACCCATATGTTTCGCTGACATTATAAACCATACCACATGTAAAACGAGTCCATATATAGCAAGAGGTCATATAGTAGAAAATAAAAAATAGTGAGGTAGTTAGTTTTTATGATTAACTGCCTTTTTAATTCCACTGAACGGAGGAATATAGATGAATGATATTTTTTCAGATATGCAGTCTAGAATAAATGTTTCATATATCTCAGACCTGCCCTGCCATAAACATCGTGTTCTTTTAGAAATGAAAAAGATGAATCTTAGTATCTATTCAGATAAGCAACTTGAAGATTTTTCTTATTACGTCTTCAAAATTCAATTTAAACAGTTAAAAAAATTATTGAAGAAAGGAATGATTGAATGGAAATAAAAGTGAACAAAGAAATAAGAAACTATACAGAAAGCATTGCCTTTGGACTCAACCTTAGACAATGCTTTTTTTCTGTACTAGCCTGTATCGTTGCAGTAGCAATCTACTTTTTATTTATAGACCATCTAGGAATGGAAATGACAAGCTGGTGCTGTATGCTGGGGGCTGCCCCATTTGCTGCTTTAGGATTTATTAACTATCAGGGAATGAATGCTGAACAGATTTTCATGACCAGCATTCGCTCACTAATTCTACAATACACAAATCTTATTGATCAGCCATATAATCTCTATTACGAAATCATGAAAGACTATATTGATAGAAAACAAAAGGAAGGTGTGAAAAAGAATGTTAAAAAGCTACGCAAAAATAAGAAAACAAAATAAAGAGAAAATTCATGTTCCAAGAACTGCACAACAGACAATTCCTATTGATACTGTCTATGAAGATGGTATCTTTCGCATGGGAACACGTTATTCAAAGACATATCGTTTTGTTGATATCAACTATTCGATTGCATCAGAAGAAAGTAAAGAAAATATCATCAAGAACTATAAAGACATCCTAAACTCATTTGATTCTACGGTTACAGTTAAGATTACAATCAATAACCATAAAATTGATCTTGCCCAGTTCAAGGATGATGTATTATTAAAGCTCAAAAATGATGAAAGATATGATCGATTTATAAGAGAATATAATCAGATGCTTCTAGAAAATATGGCAAGATGTGAAAACATCATACAGGAAAAATACATTACAGTTACCTGCTATAAAAAAGATGTAACGGATGCCAGAATATTCTTTTCAAGACTGTTCAATGATCTTTCTTCTCATTTTTCACGTTTAGGTTCAGCATTGATTGAACTGAACCTAAATGAAAGATTAAAGATACTTCATGATTTTTACAGAAATGGTGAAGAAGAATATTTTGATTTTGACTTATCATACAACGCAAAAAATGGTCGCTCATTCAAGGATGACATCTGTCCAAGAGCACCTGTATTTAAAAATAAGTATTTTCAATTAGGTGATAAATATGGTCGAGTATTATACATTTCCAAATATCCACAATTCTTAAAGGACAAAATCGTTGCTGACTTATGTTCTATCAATAAGAATCTCATGTATTCAATGGACATCATCTCCATTCCAACAGATGAAGCAGTGACAGAAACTGAAAACAGATTACTGGGTATTGCAACCAATATTGCTAATTACTCCCGTAAACAGGCTGCAAATAATAACTTTGCAGGAAGTATCCCCTACGATATGGAAAAGCAGCAGGAGGAAATAAAGGAATTTTTAGATGATCTGACTGTAAGGGATGAAAAAATGATGCTAGTTAATATCACAATCGTTCATTTGGCCGATTCATTAGAAGAATTGGATGCTGATACTGAAGTCTTGAAATCTATAGCCCGTTCCAATGTCTGTGAATTAACTCCCCTATTCTTTGCAAGCAGACAATTGGATGGACTTGTCACAACGCTTCCTATTGGTATCAATCGTCTTGATACGATGGTTCGTACTTTATTGACTGAAAGCGTTGCTGCCTTTATGCCATTTCGAGCACAGGAAATCATGGAAAAAGGTGGTATCTGGTATGGAAATAATGCAATCACTAACAATATGATCATCTGCAATAAGGAAAATCTTAAAAACCCTAATGCTTTTGTTCTTGGTGTACCAGGTGCTGGTAAATCATTTCTTGTTAAACAGGAGATTGAATTGGCTATGGCTTCCAGTGATGACGACATACTTATCTGCGATCCGGAAGGTGAATATGATATTATTATGCAGAAATTTGGTGGTGAAGTCATAGAAATCTATGCCGGTGGCAAGGACTATATCAACGCTATGGATATAACACTTGGTTATGGTGACTCTGGAGATCCATATAAGGATAAGGCACAATTTATTCTGTCATTGATTGAAAGTGCTAATAGAGGTACCGTTTCATTAGAAGAACGAAGCATTTTAGATAGATGTATCAATATCGTTTATCAAAATTATGAACAAACCGGTATCATGCCAACCTTAAAGACATTAAGAGAAATGCTCATTCAACAGCCAGAACCACAGGCAAAATCTTTAGCATTGAAGATGGAACTGTTCACAATCGGTTCTATGGATTTGTTTGCTCATCATACAAATGTCAATACGAAAAGTCGTGTCATTTCCTACAACATTCATAAGCTGGATAAGAACATGAAAACAATGGGACTTCTTGTCATCACCGATCAGATCATCAACAGAGTCAATGAAAACTGGAAAAATGGAAAAAGAACACATATCTTCCTAGATGAGTTCCATGTTGTTTACAGCAATCCTGAAAGTGCAACCTTTTTCAATTCTGCATGGCGTCAGTTCCGTAAAAGAGATGCATTCCCAACAGGAATCACGCAAAACGTAGAATATCTGTTGAAAGATGAAGAAGCACGTTCAATTCTATCCAATACTGAATTTATCGTCATGCTGAATCAGGCAGCCAAAGATAGAGAACAGCTTGCTAAATTATTAAAAATAAGTGATGAACAGATGAGTTTCATTACCAATTCTCAACCGGGTTCAGGACTTATCAAACATGGTCCAAATCTAGTTCCATTTATTAACAAAATACCAAAGCATACATTTATGTATCAGACCAATACAACTAATCCAAATGATAGAAAAGAAAAACTTATTCAACAGGGACTACTTACAAGGTAGTCCTTTCATTTTTTTATAGAAAGGAGTTGATAGCATCATGAATGAAATCAAGAAAAAAACAAAAAACAGGGAAATTAAAAGCAAAGACAAGATTGTAGATGTAAGAAAGCATATTAAAAATATTGCCATACATTCAAAAGATAACAGCAACGCTGATGAAAAGGAAACACAGAACACATATGCTGTTGATCATGTATCTAAAAAAGGTAAAAAAGCTATAAATAATGTCAAAGAACAATCAATAAAGAATGCCAAAAAACAATATACCAAAAGAAAAAAGAATAAGATTATTGAAAGGCAGAATCAAAATGTTTATACCCCTACCCCATCATCTTCTTCTCAACATAAATCAGATAAAACAGTATCTGAAAACAATTCTCTTAATAAAAGAAAAACTGTTCAAAAAGATTTAAAAATAAAAAAAGATTCAAAATCCCTGCCAATTAAAAATAAAAATATTGTTATCAAAAAAGAAACAGCTAATCAAAAGACTTATCAACATAAGATAAAAAGTTTTGTTAAATTAAAAAATTATAAACAGATAAAAGATTCTTCAAAGAATAGCAATCGTATCAAAAAAGGCACTCAATCAGCTATGAAAACCCTAAAAGGTTCTCTTATATTCATCAAAAGAACAGCACTCAGTGTTTCTAATCTAGTAGGTGCTGGAATATCTCTCATATTGTTGCTTGTACTTCTTCTTTTTATCGGTGTTTTTGCAGCCTTATCTGACAATTCATCTGTTAGCTCTACAAATGCCCCACTAAGTGTAGAGGTATTGGCTTACACTGATACAATAGAAAAATATGCAAAACAATATGAAATGGAAGATTATATTCCAATCATACAGGCAGTCATGATGCAGGAATCTGGTGGAAAAGGAACCGATCCTATGCAAAGTTCAGAATGTCCCTACAATACAAAGTATCCAAATAAGCCTAATGCCATACAGGAACCAGAGTACTCCATTGATGTAGGTATACACTATCTGTCAGACTGCTTTAAATCAGCTCAGGTCAAGGACAGCTTTGATAATGAACATATCTTTTTAGCTTTACAGGGCTACAACTATGGTAATGGTTATATAGATTGGGCAGTTAAAAACTTTGGAGGATATTCCAAAGCCAATGCAAAAGTATTCTCAGATCAAAAGAAAGCAGAACTAGGTACTGACGTCTATGGTGATCCAAATTATGTTGAACATGTCATGCGATATGTTTCTCTTGGATTCGGCAATTATAGAGAGCAGCCTAATTTTGATAATATGGATGCATGGGGTACTAATAACCCATATTCAAGAGCAAATCTTTATGGCCAATGCACTTGGTTTGCTTGGGGACGTTTCTATGAAATCTATGGATATTCTCCCGGATTTATTGGTGATGGTTGGAAATGTGTTGATCAGTTGTTACAGGCACATCCAGACAAGTTTATCAAATCCAATGAACCAGCAGTCGGTGCAGTATTCTCCTGTATTGGAAGAAATCATGTAGGAATAGTTATTGGTTGGGATGGAGAAAATATAACCATTCAAGAAGGAAATCTCGATGGGGTAACTAACACATTTGCAGAAGCAAAAAAAGACTGGCATACAGCAACTTATTCATTAGATCAATTTCGTATTAAATGCAAAGGAGTAGTATTTGCAATACCCATAAAGAGTTCCAGCTAATCAAACCAGAACTCTTATAACAATCCAGACTATACTATTACTATGAACTATTTTTAGTATTTTTTAATTAAGCCAAAAATATATAAATAAAAAAGTTCCATTAAGTTAATTTCTTAATATAAATTCTTTGTTATTTTGAAGATGGTTACAATTTTTGACACAGTAATCTCTATGTTTTAAATATTCAAAATCTTTTTTTGATGATTTAATATTATAAACTATAACAGAATATGGCTTTGCTATAGTAATATTAATTCAATAAAAATTTTATGTATTTATATCAAATATTTTTAATTATACTTCTTATAACAATTATTTTTTTATCTTTTTCAATGTTATAGTGAATCCATACCCTATATCACTCCAATTATCAAAAGTGATAATATTTCTGCTCCCATCTTTTTCAATATCACTACGTTCGACATTATTTTTTGTACCTAAATATGTTGATGAACATGAACAAATAATTTTATATTCATCACTTTTATTTCTTAAATCACATATCACTTTTAAACTTCTACAAGGATATCTTAACTGATAAAATTGAAAAAAATCATATGTTTCTCTAATATATTTAGTTGTGTGTATAACATAAACATCATTAACGTCTTTATATTTAGAGAGGTCAATTTTATTAATTACTTTATACCTCATTTGCCTTGTATTAGATGATATCTCCTTTTTCGTAATAATATTATCTAATTCATTATTGTGATTGATTTCAAAAATTAAATTTTGATAAGATTTCCATTCATATTCATTTTCAAAAACAGGTGATGGCAAGAAATAATTTGTTTTACCTCGTACATTTTTGTATGTAATTCTTGTGCTAGTAATAACTTCTAAATTTCCATTTTTTAGAAATTGTAAATCAATATATCTTGTAAAATTATCGATATAGATACCTTTTCTTAACGCATCTTTTAACTTATTTAATGAATAATAAAAATAATTTTCTATTCCATGTGCTGAATAATTGATGTCATCATCAATTTTTATCCATCCTAATTTTGAATAAAACTGCATTTTACTAGTCAATGACTGATGTACTTTTAAAGCCAAATCATCTGCATTTTTCCAAAAAGAACATTGCCTTTTCGAAAGTTTATTCTTAAAAATCGTTAATTTTTCAGCTTTTTCTCCGAAATCTATCTTTGCTTTTTCTAATTTAACATCATCATCAATAATAAAAGCTAGGATAGGTATTTTCTTTTTTTTTTGCATAGTTATATTCTTTTTCTGTAAAACTAATTCCTCTACTTGTTAAAGAACCATATCTTTGTCCAACGACCAAAATATAAAAATCAGAATTATCAATTGCTTGTTTAATCTGTGTCCATTGTTTGTTATCATCCGCATTGAATAATTCCATTCCTATTGGAAAATGTCCCATATTTAAAATAACTTCTGTTATTTTTCTTCTTTCTTCTTTTAAATCTTCAAAAGTCGAACTAATAAATACTTGGTATTTTGTTTTCATCATAGCCATATACCCCTTTCCCTTAACAATTTAAAAATACATATTGAAATCGATAAAAATCATTAGATTCTCTTTTATTTTATATTCTTACAACTTCTTCCTTATGGAATATGAATAATAGAAAAATCTTTAAAATTATTCTTTAATAACGTAATATTCTTTTTATCATTTTCATAGAAATATAATAAAAAACAACTAAATAAAATTGATTATTAACCAATGTCATTCAGTCCTTAACTTAATGACATTGCTTGTCAGACTTCTTGCACAATCCATTATTTTAAAATTTTCAAAGTTTCTGATGTATGGAATGGGGAAAAGCGGTTATACTAATAATAGTGCATTATATTTTTAAGACCAAACCAAGAAGAGGTGGTGGCATTGACGGAACAGGAGTTGAGCAAAGAGACAATCGAAAATGCCGTAGCGGGAGATCCTCAAGCAATCAAAAAGGTGCTGGAACATTATGCGTCCTACATAGACAGCCTTTGTACCGAGGAAAAGGAACGCCCCGACAGAACGGTTGAGAAAACAATCAACGAGGACATGAGACAGCAGGTAATTTGTAAGCTGTTGGAAAAATTACCAAACTTCAAAGAGAGCTAAAAAGAAACCGAGGCATGATAGAAAATCACGCTTCGGTTTCTTCATCTTTTGGTGCTACGAATTTATAACCTGTATGGATAACCGTTTGTATGTAAACAGGATTGGTAGGGTCAGGTTCAATCTTTTGTCGTAAGTGGTATATCGTACTGGCGACGGAGTTATGACACGTCTCACAATCCTCATTCCATACAGCCTCAAATATTTGCTGCTTTGTAAAAACTCTGCCCGGCTGCTGCGCCAGATAGAGCAGGACGCTAAATTCCAGATGGGTCAGCGGTATTTCTGTTTCTCCCCGGAACACCTGACGCTAATAAGGCAGAATTGTTAAACCTTTGAATGATAACGGCTTGTTCAATTTCAGTGTGCGAACTTCTGACTGTTCGTCATCTAATAATTGAATGATTTTTTGATATAAGGTATCGTCGGGATTGTCAGCCTTAATGACAATCAACTTTCCCATATCAGCCGCTCGCCTTATTTCCCACCGATTTTTTTAACTTTTGAAAGCTCTCCTCGCTGATACAGTGTTCTATACGGCAGGCCTCCTTTTCAGCCGTTTCTCTGTCAACGCCTACATCTACAAGTCGTTCCACAAAAAACAGATAGTATTCATAGATTTGCGCCGCTATTTTGTAGCCCTTTTCCGTAAAGAAAATGTAATAGTGCTCATTCATCGTAATATAGCCGTTCTCTTTTAACACCTTCATAGCATGACTGACGCTCGGTTTGGAAAC
Organism: Massilimicrobiota sp. An105; assembly: GCF_002161155.1. Lineage (NCBI taxonomy): Bacteria > Bacillati > Bacillota > Erysipelotrichia > Erysipelotrichales > Erysipelotrichaceae > Massiliimicrobium > Massilimicrobiota sp. An105. The sequence goes on along the minus strand of NZ_NFLY01000034.1, from coordinate 14,763 downwards.
TTCCAGAAAAGCCGCAACATCAGTTGAACGAACATTTTGTTCCCCCTGTTTCTTTTTTAAGATAAGAATTGCTTTTAAGTAATTCTCTAACGCTTTACCTAATTTCACATAGCAGCACCTCCTTATTGTCCCAAGTCAAAAAAGGATTCTAATTTTTGAATATTCTCGCTTGTCAAGGCACCGTTCCATGCGACAGCACCTTTTTCCATGAACACAAAATAATCACAGCAACAGTCAATCAATTCAGGGTCATGGGTAATCAAAAGGATTGTTTTTCCCATATCGCGTAAATCTTTCAAAATCTTGGCAACTTCCAACATATTTCTGTAATCTAAGCCGCTGGTAGGTTCATCAAAGATTAACAGCTTACGTTTGGAAGCGACTGCACTTGCGATTGCGACCCGTTGTTGTTGCCCGCCAGATAAAGACATAGGGTGTCGTTCTTTAAAAGGTACTAAGTTTAAACTTGACAAGATTTCTTCCGCAGCAGCAATATTCCCGTCATCTTCTTTGTCCATACTTAAAAGGACTTCATCGAAAACATCTTCCGTGAATAGCTGATGACTTGGATTTTGCATAACCATATAACATTCATTCAATCGCTCTTTATATCGAAATGTTTGATTATCAAATGTCAGCATACCTGTGTTTTTCTCTAAGCCACAAATACAGCGGGCAAAGGTGCTCTTTCCTGCGCCATTACTTCCCACAATTCCGATAATCGCATTTCTTGGCAAAGATATTTCATCAATATTCAAAGCGGAAACGTTGTCATAATTAAAATTAAAATGAGCAAATTTAAGTTTTTCTCCTGTTTCCTTATAACCGTCCTTTGCAGGGGTGAAATGTACGGTATGTAAAGAGCGAAGCCCCATAGCTTGTATCTTATCCGCAGGAATGGAACAGAACTCATCAGCAGAAAAATCATATTTGATTTCTCCCTCGTCCATATAGAGAACACGGTCCACAAGATTGACGAGATAACTCAACCGATGTTCTGCAATAATAATGGTCTTACCTTGTTCTTTCCACAAAGCAATTACTTTTGATAATTCGCGTATCGACGGTATATCTAAATTTGACGAGGGTTCGTCCAATACAAAAATATCCGGTTCAATCATGGCGGACGAACCACAGGCTATTTTCTGTTTCTCCCCGCCCGATAAAGCGAAAATGCTACGGTTCATCAAGGACTGTAATTTCAGATTGGAAACGATCATTTTCATGCGTTTCATAATATCTTCTTTTGAAAGTCCGAGATTTTCACACCCAAAAGCAAGTTCTGACGTTGTATCAACCGCAAAAAATTGACTTCTTGGGTTTTGAAATACAGAACCGACGATTGCCGCAGTTTCATACAAAGGCTCTTTGGATATGTTCTTCCCATTGATAAATACAGTTCCCTTTAAATTACCCTCATAGTAATTTGGAATTAAGCCATTTATCAGTCTTGTAAGGGTTGTTTTGCCACAACCTGATGTTCCACATAGCAGTACAACCTGTCCAGACGGGATTTTTAAATTGATGTTTTTAAGCTGACCGCTTTCGTCCCCGTTTTCATAAGAAAAAGATATATTTCTAAACTCTATCATTAAACATACCTCCTTTACAAAACGCCCAATTTACGCAAAATATCCAATACAAACAGGATTATGCAGCCGAGTATCAATATTATATCAACAACTCGGAATCCAATATGACAGATATTTGTTCTGCGAACTGGTGCGCCTAAACCACGGGTGAGTGCAGCAGCAGACAATTCTTCGCCAATTTTAACGGAACAAATCATCATAGGGATAAAACGATATTCCAAAATTTTTGTTGTCTTTTTTCCGCCTAAACGAATCCCTCTCATTCGCATAGCGTCTCCTATGGAATGGTATTCTTCCATAACCGTTGGGAAAAAGCGAAGCATGACAGCAACAGGAATTACAATCTTTTCCGATAGATGAATACGCTCCATAGCAGCGATAAATTCACTGACGGTTGTTGTATGTACGGTATGATATCCCATAAGCAGCCCTGGCAATACTCTTGCAATAAATCCACAGGCAAACAAAAGTATAAAATTTGCCGCGCCAGTAGTTAGTGGTATAAGGAAATTTTCTCCCAAATAGCATAGGATATAGATAATCCCACTAATGACCGTCAGTTTCCGTTTCCCGTCCAAAAATAATAATGTCAGCGGAACCGCGGTAAGAAGCGGCTTAATCACTAACGTGATACCACCGCCCTCACCGCCAATTACCAAGAAGCAAATCGCAATTAAAAGGATTAGCTTGGTACGAGGGTCTAACTTTGTTCTGTGTACTTGATTTTCACTGTTTAAAATTTCCATAGCATTAAGCAATCCCTGCTTTTTTAAAATGTTTCTTCAACAACGCTTTACCAATCCAGCCGCCAACAAGCCCACTGATGAAACAAACAATCAGTAATACAATCGCCATATAATTAGGCAAATATGCCTGAATGGTGTCAGCCCAAGCCTGTCCATAGCTTTCTACTGCGTGTTTAAAATAGGCTTCTCTTGTAACAAATACCGCCATATAGTTGCCAATGTACCATAAGCTAAAGATACCATTTGTTATAATGCTCATTTTTGCACTGGTATAATTTCCATACTTCCATGCGAGATCAGCTAATAATCCGGCAATCGTTCCTGTAATCAAACTCCAGTAGCCCATACCTGTCAAAAGCATAACCAATCCCATTAAAATTCCCATAATGGTAATCATGCCAAATTTTTTTACTTTTGTTAAGAACAGCATAAATGGAATACCACCGACAATAGGACAAATAATTGTCATCAGCGGATACATAATCGGGATCAGGCTCAAAAAAGCCAAAGCACACGTAATTACAAGATAAATTGCAGAGTAAATTCCCACATTGACTAAATCTTTTGCCTGAATTTTGTTTGATGTTTTCATAAAATTGTTCCTCCTATTAATTTAATGACCATTCAAAACTTTCATTCTGTAACTGAACCATGTGGCTATATAAACCACCTTTTGCAGCAAGCTCCTGCGGAGTACCTTCTTCCACGATTTTCCCTTTGTCCAAAACAATGACTTTATCTGCCCCAGCCACAGTACGCATACGGTGAGCTATCACTAAGACAGTCTTATTTTTTGTTAATCGTGTGATTGCGTTCTGCACAGAGGTTTCGTTCTCTACGTCCAAAGAAGCTGTCGCTTCGTCTAAAAGAATAATCGGTGCGTCTTTTAACAAAGCACGTGCGATAGAGATTCTTTGACGTTCTCCACCCGATAACGTCGAACCATTTTCTCCAATCACCGTGTCATATCCCTTTGGAAATCTTGAAACAAATTCATCGCAACAAGCGGCTTTCGCAACAGCAATTACTTCTTCATCTGTGGCGTCTCTACGTCCAAGACGGATATTTTCCATGATTGTGTCGCTAAACAATACAACGTCCTGAAAAACAATAGAGAAATTCTTTAACAGCACTTCAGGATCAACAGTTTTAATATCTACACCGCCCAACAGTATATTTCCTCCATTAACGTCCCAAAATCTGGCTGCCAATTTTGCGGCGGTACTTTTCCCACTTCCAGATGGTCCGACAAAGGCGGTTACTTCTCCTTGTTTTGCCGTAAATGATACATCATTCAATACGTTTTCTCCGTCTTTATAAGAGAATGACACATGATTAAATGAAATATCGTAATTTTTGTTAGCGCAATTTTCCGAGCCTGATAATTCTGGCTGATTTTCCAATTCTTTCATGCGCTTAATCTGCAAATTAGCATTGAATATTTCTGTCAACTGCGACATTACACCGCTTAACGGCTCATACACTCTTGAAGCTGCCAACAAGAACAACATATATGTAAATAAATCTGTTCTGTCATTAACAAGTAAAACGGCACCAGTAAGCACAACCAGTGGAAAGCCAACTCGCAATAACATCTGTGCTGATGTCAGTAATGTTCCAGAAGTCAACTCTACCTTAACAGAATCCCTTAATACATCTTGTAATTTCTTTTCTAATCCGCCTAAATACTTTTCAGTCTGATTGCAGGTTTTAATATCTGCAATATTGTCTAAAAATTCTTGTATTCCGTCAGCCGCCGCCAAGCGGGAGTTCATTCGTTTTGTTCCCATTCGCTCCTGCAATTTTTTACTTCCAAGTATCAGTAAAAGAGCAACCGGAAATACACAAAACAGTGCCAGCGACATTCTCCAATCTACTACAAATAAGCCTATCATAATCAAAATGATTGAGAATACAGAACCTATCATTTTCGGGATTGCCCCTGAAAAGGTACGTTCCAGTTCGTTACAGTCGCTCATCATAGAAGTAGTCATTTCCGATAAATCATGTTCCCCAAAATAGGATAACGGTAGTTTTCTCAATTTCTCGGCAAGTTTAATTCTTCTTAGAGAGCTTTCTTCATAAGCTGCAATATAAGTACAGCAATATTCGATATAATTACAGATGAATATAATTGCGATACTCAAAACGGAGAGTATCACATATAGCAGGATATTCGGTGTACTCGCTTCTTCTCCTAACAATGGCTTGCAAATCTCCTGCAGAACCATTAAGAACAATGCCATAGGAATAAAGAGGCTTACATTAGAAAATGTAGCGGCAAGCCCGCCTTTTTTCAAATCCTTTGCGCCTTTATCGCTAAGTGCGAATAATCTTTTAAGCATAAACGTCCGCCTCCTTTCCTAAATTCCAGCATACAGATTTTTGGTATTCGTTCCACATCTTCGTATAAACACCGTTTGTGTCCAATAGTTCTGTATGCGAACCACTTTCAATAACTTTCCCATAGTCCATGACAAGTATTTTATCTGCATTTCTTACCGTCGTCAGTCTATGTGCAATCATTAACACTGTTTTGCCTTTAATAAGATTTTCAAAAGCCTTTTGAATACGATACTCATTTTCAGCGTCAGCAAAGGAAGTTGCTTCGTCTAAAATGATGATTGAAGCGTCTTTTAAAATCGCTCTGGCTAAAGCAATTCGCTGTATTTCGCCTCCAGACAGATAGACACCCTCTGTACCGATCACGGTATGGATTCCTGTCGAAAATTTTTCAATAATATCGTTACACTGTGCAGCGTCCAAAGCCTCTAAAACTTCTTTTTCGCTTGCCGTAGGTCGCGCTGCTCTTACATTTTCTAAAATAGAAGTTTTGAATAGTTTTGTTGTCTGCAAAACAAAAGCTATATTTTCAGCTAATGCCTTTTCTGACAATTCTTTTACATCAATACCGCCTATTTTAATCGAACCAGAATCTACATCATAGAAACGTGGTATCAAATTTGCGACAGTTGTTTTTCCGCTTCCAGAAGCTCCTACCAAAGCATAAGTTTTTCCTGCCGGAAGTGTAAAAGACAAGTCATTGACCGCAGGGGTTTCCGATTCAGGATAAGTAAAGTTGACATGAGAAAATTCAATATCTGCCCCACAAAATTCCTTTGGATTTTTTGATTGGCTCAATGGTTCCTCATATAAAATGTTATCAATGCGCTTCACCGCTTCCTCTGCCGCAATTTTGTAGGAAGATACATACATAATTTTGTTTATCATTCCCGCACAAGCTGGTGTGAATAATACATAAAAGAGCCAGTCAATGATAAATCCCTGATAATCCGCAGCCCCTTGTAAAAATATCAGTCCAAAAGGTATCAGCAAAAGAAACGCACCGTTGATTAAGGCATAAAAAATACTCATAGGCCACTTACAAGATAGAACAAATGCGGTATTATACTCTTTATAATTCAGGATTGATCTATAAAAACTCTTGAAAGAATAAATCGTCTGCTGAAATACCTTGACAACAGGAATACCTCGGACATATTCTACCGCTTCTTTGTTCATCGTTTCGCCAGCGTCTTGTACCTGTTTAATATATTTAGGTGCTGTTGTTCCCATGACAGCCCCCTGGACAACAAAACCTATTGCCAATGGAATCAGGCTTAATAATCCCAAGCGCCAATCAAAGATAAATAGGAATACCAAAATAACAAATGGTGTAATAAATGCACTTACCATATCGGGTAACTGATGAGCGATAAAAGTTTCTGTGGAATCGGCATTTTCATCAATGATTTTTCTCAATTTACCGCTGCCGTGTCGTGAAAAATATCCTAATGGTAATGTTGTCAAATGCTTTAGTACAGCCACCTTTATATTTTTAGCAATACTAAATGCTGCCAAATGCGAGCAAAGCAGAGCAATATAATAGGCGAGGAATCCACCTACCGCAAAAGCAACTGCCGCCCAAGCATACGTCATAAGAGAACTTAAAGAAACTTCGCCAAGATTAGGTAATACTGCAAAGATTTCTTTTGCCACATACCAGAGGCAAATAAACGGACAAAGAGATAGCACCGTTCCAACTGCCGACAAGACGCAGGACACGCTTACCAGATATTTCTTTGATTCCGCAAATTGTAATAGTCGGGAAATCCCGCTTTTACTTTTTTTCTGTGCCATATCTGCACTCCTTTCTTTAGAAACACAAATTGTAATCCCTACGGTTTTGTGATATAATTTGTGTTAATATGAGTGTTAGTTTAAGCTAACCTATCTCAATTATAGTCGTTAGGCTATTGAATTTCTATAAGGTTAAATCATTTTGTGCTGACAGCCGAAACGATTGTGCTGGCAGCCGAAAAAGGTGGTGTATTTCTTGCCAAGTATTATAGAAGATGTATTTGTTCCGCAATTTACGCAATTAAATCTTTCTCCTACCATAGGCGTACAAAGCATAAAAAAATGTGGTATTACATACAGACCAAAGACTGATAAGATAAAAGGATATTTCTGGGTGCTGCCCATTCGCAATTTATGTGCTATTACCATAGCCGATTTACAATTTTCAGAAGAAGTAAAATTGCGATATGCTCACCCGCCTTTTATAGCCATAGGAAATTATGCACCGCCTCTGTTAGAGCATTTTGATGTGAATACAGAGGTTTCTTATGCTGCTCAATGTGCGAAAACAGAAAATCATCTTGTGGGATATATCGACAAAGAAACATATTTTAATGCTACTATGCCAAGCGGCGGAGTGTTTCAATGTGTTTCCATTACTATGCTGCCGGATTATTACGAAAAATTTTTACCAAATTATTTTTCTCTTACAACGTCTGAAATTATTAAGATGATAGAATCTATAAAGGAAATGAGTACACTCCCTGAAATAGAATACTTATTCGCACAAATATGTAAAGCGAACCCGTCAGCACAGGGCGGCGCACTGTACTATGAAAGCAAGATATTAGAGCTTATTTCGCTTATCCAAATGAGACATGAAAATGCAAGTGCATTTCCTGATTCTGAACCTTTGGACGAAGAAACGATTGCTATGATACATCGAGTTGCAAAATTCATACAGAAGAATTGCGAACAGCATATAACAATTGAGACACTGAGTAAGATTTTTTATACCAATAAAAATAAGTTATCTTATCTGTTTCGCATGATATATGGGGTCAGCATTATAGATTATTTTCAAAAAATGCGGATAGAGAAAGCGAAAAATCTATTGGAAACGACTGATTTATCAATCCATGAAATCGCAAATATGGTAGGATATAAAAATCAGGGTAGTTTTTCAGAACGCTTCAAAGAAGAAACGGATCTCACTCCAACAGAATATAAAAAAATCTTAAATCTATAAAAAGTGGAACACGGAAGATACGTTTACAAATATACCGATATGTACGGGCAGCCACAGTTTGTCTATGCTTGGAAACTTGTTCCGACAGACAAGACACCCGCTGGGAAACGTGAAGATTTGTCATTGAGGGAAAAGCAGAAAAAGATTAAGAAAGACCTCGACGACTGTATCAACACCATAGGCGGGAAAATGACAGTCTGCCAGCTTTATGCAAAGAAGAACAGCCAGAGAAAGAATGTGAAACGCAACACAGAAAAAGGTCGCCAGTATCTTATGAAAATTCTGGAAAACGACCCGCTGGGTGCAAGGAGCATTGATACGGTGAAGCTATCGGACGGTAAGGAATGGGCTATGCGAATGTATGAGAATGGCTTTTCCTACAAGACGATTAGCAATTACAAGCGTTCTCTAAAAGCGTCATTCTATATGGCGATTGAGGACGACTGTATCAGAAAAAATCCTTTTAACTTCAAATTGAGCGACGTTCTGGAAGATAATTCAGAACCCAAAGTCATTCTCACGCCAGAGCAGGAAGAAAAAATGCTTGCCTTTATGGAACAGGACAAGACGTACAGTAAGTATTATGATGAAGTGGTTATTCTTCTGGAAACGGGGCTTCGTATCTCTGAATTTTGCGGTCTGACAATCCATATAGATATGGCAAACCGTATCATCAATGTAGACCACCAGCTATTGAAAGATACTGAAATCGGCTACTACATTGAAACACCTAAGACCAAAAAAGGAGAACGCCAGCTTCCAATGACAGAAAGAGCCTATCAAGCCTTTAAGCGAGTGTTACAGAACAGAGGAAAGGCAGAGCCTATCGTTATCAATGGTTACAGCAATTTCCTGTTCCTAAATCAAAAGGGCTTTCCTAAAGTGGCTGGCAACTACGAAAGTATGTTGCGTGGGCTTGTGAAGAAATATAACAAGACGCATAAAGACCAGCTACCAAACATCACACCACACTCATTCAGACATACCTACTGCACGAACATGGCAAACAAAGGAATGAACCCGAACACCCTGCAATACATCATGGGACATTCAAACATCACCATGACATTAGGGTACTACGCACACGGTACTTTCAATTCAGCGAAAGCAGAACTTGAAAGACTGGCTCTTGCTTCTTAAATCGGTGATTGTACTACTCATTTACTACTTTTGGTTGCATTTTCATGCTGGTAAATGCCAGCTTATGCAGAGTATCTTCCCAAAGGAAAATGCCGATAAAGCCCTAAAATACAGGCTATACCGACATTTACCAGCTTATGAAAAGATAATCAGAAATTTAGTAAGTTTTTAGTAAAAATAAAATCAAATTAATAAAATTTATATACTGGTTTTCTGTTATTGCAGATATTTGCTTTTTATTCATAGCATAATATAATCAATCATATTTACTATGTACTAAAATTTAATTAAAAACCTCATAGTCAACTAATAATGAGATATCTTTTTCATCAATCCACTCTTTTACACTGTTAATATATTGAATAATTTTATCAAAATCAAGTGAAATTCTTGTTTTCTGAATAAATTCACCTGTTTTTGAATCTAATGTGCATAAATTATATGAAGCTTATCGGCATCTATCTCAAAATTGACTAAACTTTTCATAGTGACCTTCTGTTGTTATTACAGTAATGATTCATTATTTTTATTTTCTATTTAACTGTGAATCTAAATACATGTTTTGACAACTAGGAGGACACTTCATATTATCACCTATAAAGATTTTTTAATTAAATCTATATATCAATAAATACCTTAATATTGAAATAAATAGCAATTGATGAATTTTGGACTTCTCTAAGTGATTTTATTGCTCCTGAGGCAAAGAGTTAAATAAAAATATAATTAAAATTTCGTTTGATTGTTTCATTTTTTTATAACTTCTTTTTTTAAATTTTTCAAATTCTTATCTAGTTCATATAAACTATCAACCAACAATTCTGCAACACCATATAGATCTGAAAAACTAACACCAATATATTTATAAAACTTATTTTGATCGATGCTTTGAGAATATCCATACAAAACAAAGTCAATAGGCTGACCTATTGCATTACTTTTCATACCATCAACGCTTAAATAAAACCATTGATTTTTGTAAGCATCCATTTTAACGAATGGAGAAGTCTTTGACCTTATATCAACACATATAAAATCTCCATCTAAACCATATTTTTTATGACGATTTGTACTTAAAGGATGTGCAACAACAAAAGAACGTATCGCTCTTAAATATCCCTTTGCTTTTAATACTAGGTCTAAATCTTGGTAAATATAATTATTTCCTAATCCTTTTTTTAAAAGCTGTTGAATTTTTTCTATAGATTCATTTATCCAATCAATCAATACGATAACATATATTACATCCTTCATAGTTGGCTTAGATAAATATTGGATTTCTTTATTTAAATCTTGAATACTAAAATTAATTTTTTGCAAATAGTCTTGACTAAGATAAAAATTTTCTTTATTCCCCCAAATCCATTGTTTATGCAAACTATATTTTAATTTATTCAAATTTTTTATTTCTCTTATCCTATTCACTTTAATTACCTCCATCAAATAATATACCAATTAAGAAATAGAAAACAACTAATAAAATTAATTTTATAAAATTTACTACAAAATATTTGTGGATTTCTACATGTTTATATTAAAAATATTTTACTTTTCATTCTACTTATACCCTCACTTATATTACAACAAATTCTTATCATTATCCTTTAAAAGGATAAATTATATTCTATTTTTACTCTTTTTAACAAAAATATTGCTAATTTTTTCCAAAGAAAAACTATATAGTAATAATCTTTATAATTAGTCTCTTTAAGAAATAAGTGCATTAGAGCTATATATAAAAATATATTTTACATATTGTAATTTATAAATTCATCTGATAGAAACCCTTAGCACAGAAGGAAATACTGTTATTGACATAAGACATAAACTGAATTCTTTACTAAATAGAGTTAAGGGGGGAAAAATTCTGATGGTTATCATATACATCTATTTTTATCGATACGTTTCTCGATGTTATGTTTTAAAAAAAGCTTATTTTATTATAATTCATCTTGCTGATGTCGAGTTCTTACTTAGTTTATTTAAATATAAAACATTTAACCATGAAGAAATTAATAGATTATTTTTATACTATTCTATTAATTTCTTCTTTTTTTATCCTCGACCGCCTCCCTCCTTTCTTTGAAATCAAATTCAAAGAAAGGAGTAACAATGTGTGATTATATTTGATTATAAAAAAGAGATTTTAAAGAGATTAAAATAAATAATAATAAAAAGTACTTTATTAAGAGCGGAAAGAAATTTATAGAAGTTCCCATAGAAGTATATAGACTATACAAAGCTGATTATATGAAAACGTACAGATCCATAAAAAGAAAACAAGGACTTTCTCAAATAGCTTATGAAGAAGATTTTATGTTAAATAGTATTATAAATATGGATAGATATTATATTGAACAAATCAATAAAAAAGAATTAATACATAGTCTATCTAAAGCAATAAAATTATTGAATGATGAACAATATTTTATTATATATTCAATATTTTTTAAGGATGAAACTGAAGCATCAGTTGCTAGAAAATTAAATATATCTCAACAAGCATTAAACTGGAAGAAGAAAAAAATTCTTCTTTTTTTTAAAAATCATTTGTTAAACTCGTCAAACAGTAACGAATCCTAGTGAGAATGAAATTCTCAGAAAGGAGACCATGAATATGGCGAAAACAAAAATACTTGTGCTTGTAAAAGCTAATCCATCACCATTTGCAAAGGAGGTGCTTCAGTACCAAGAAAAACTAATTAGAGAAAATATTGATTTATCCAAAGTCACTCTGTGTGGGACGTATCGTTTTATAGGAAAAGAACTCAATTTTAATTCATTTAAAGAATCATGTATTATTCAAAAGATTAGAGCACGTTCTATTGATCAAATCATGATTATCTCAAAAAACATTATTTCTTCTGATATATCAGTATGTAATGATTTTGAATACTTTTGTAATCATTATGGTGTAGATTTGATTGAATTATCTTCTTTATTTCAAGTCATGAATGAAATTATCAGAATTTTAAGGTAATATCATTATGAGTTATAACTATAAAAATGAATATAAAAAATGGTATGCTTGGAAAGAAAAAGAAGAAGAAATTTTAAAAGCATTAAACGTTCCTCAAGCACTTATCAATCAATTAAGAGATTATGATTATGAACAGTTCAAAGCTGATAGAAGATATAAAACTAGACATTTGCTTTTTGATGATAACTTTTTTATCAATCGAGCTATCTATGATAAAAAACAGTACTTATCACTAAACGATTTGTTGAATGATATTGAAAATGAAGCATTATATGAGTATCTAAAAAATAGTGATGAAAAAATATTAGAAATAATAATGTTAAAAATTCAAGGCTATTCTATTAGGGAAATTTCAAAAATAACTGGACTAACAACTAATCAAATCTATAAAAGAATAAAAAAATTAAAAAAAGTTTTATAAAAATGGCGAAAATGAGGTTATTAAAACGCATATATAGTGAGGGGGTAATTCATTACTCCTCAATATTTAGTTCTTTGAAAACCGAATAACATCTATTGGATACGTTCCCATCTTATGAGCTATTCATTGGATACGCCATGACCTATAAAAAATATATAATCATATTTTTATAGTGAGCGATCAACATCTCAATGTAAAAATGACTGGCAATCATTCAGCAATGAAATAAGATGAGGGATCATGATACTCCTGCAATGCAGTTGTGTGAGATACCACACAAAGATGAAATTTCTGTGAAAGATACTAGCCATATCTTGTCCAATAGGATTCCCTCTAGTTTTCGGGTTATCAGGGATAAATAGAAAACTATGATTCATAAAAAAATCACATCAGATAATTGTAAATATTATCTGATGCTTACATAAAGGAGGAACAAGTATGCATATCAAACGTGGAGAAATCTATCTAGCAAATCTAGATAAGCCATTTGGCTCTGAACAAGGTGGTATCCGACCTGTATTAGTTGTTCAAAACAATGTAGGTAATAAATATTCCCCTACCCTATTGGTAGCCTGTATTACAAGTAAAGCCCATTCCAAACATCACCTTCCAACACATTATGTTATTCCAAAACATGTCGGTCTGAAATATGATTCATTGGTGATGATGGAACAAATTAAAGTTATTGATGAAAAACGTATTATTAAATATATAGGAAAGTTATCCCCTAAATATATGAAAATTTTAGATAAACGTTTAAAAATCAGTCTTGGACTTATACCTATAAGAAAAGGAGAAAAATAAAGTTATGATCAAACAAGATATTATACAATTCAGTGGCAATAATGTACCTATCTCTGAAGTAGCTAAGATAATGAAAAAAGATAAGCAATTTGTAAGAATTGGAATACAGGAAAAATGGCTTCCAATTGGTGTAGCATATAGAAAAGAAGGATCTTCGGAATATTCATATTACGTTTCACCTAAAAAATTATATGAATATACAGGATATATATACAAGGAGTAGTTGTCAAATGTACTTATAGAATTTTTATACATTTCATTTCTTATATCTTCTGTTCTATAATAACAGCGAAAGGAGTGGTAGCAATGAAATTACCAAACGGATTTGGAAGTATCTATAAATTGAAAGGAAATAGAAGAAATCCTTATATGGTTGTTTTGACTAAAGGATATGTGCGAGTCAAAAACAATATCAAAAGAGAGAAAATGATATTAGGTTATTATTGTACAAAAAAAGAAGCATTAAGTGCTCTTACTAATTATCATGAAAATCCTTATGATATTCAAACTGAATCTATTACTTTTGCTGAATTATATGAGAAATGGTCAGAAGAACATTTTAAAAAATTAAATAATAAGTCTTCGATTAGAACATACACAGCAGCATTTAATCATTCAAAGCCATTACACAACATGCGTTTTAAAGACATTCGACCTAATCATCTTGAAGGAGTCATAGAAAATGCTGATGTGGGAGATGCAACAAAATCACGAATGAAATCAATGTATAATTTAATATATAGATATGCTTTAAAGTATGATATCGTTAATAAAAATTATGCTGAACTATGCAATTCAATTAAAGTTGAAAGAAAAAAAGAAAAAATTCCCTTCTCTCATAATGAAATCAAAATGATGTGGGAACATACAGAAGATCTTCCTTTCGCTGATATGATATTAGTAGGAATTTACACAGGATTTAGACCCATAGAATTAATAAGTATCAAAAATGAAAATATCCATTTAGAGGAAGGTTACATTATTGGTGGTACTAAAACAAAAGCTGGAACAAATAGAATTGTCCCAATTAAATCAGAAATAAAATCAATAATTAAGAGCAAATATAACCCCGATAATGAATATTTGTTTAATGACTATAATGCTTTTGAACATGAATATACACCTCTCTCCTATGATAGATATAGAGGAAGGTTTTCAAAAGTAATGACAGCATTAAACATGCATCATACTCCGCATGAAACACGACATACATTTATCACCTATGCTAAAAAATGCAAAATTAATGATTATATTTTGAAAAAAATTGTTGGTCATGAAATACGTGATATTACTGAAAAAGTGTATACTCATAGAAATATAGAGGAACTAATCAGTGAAATAGAAAAAATACACTTTCTGTAGTTACAGCCGAATAGTGTAACAGGCATTCTATAGAATTAATAAGACCTTGTGAGTTGATAAAAAATTTCGTGAATTACTAACACGTTACTAACAGGGTATTATATATTTTATATTATTGAATTAATTATTGATTTATAAGAACTTTTATAGGTTGAAATAGACTTACTGAGCCTTAATATAATCTATAAAAAAGTCATTCGCAGTATCGATCGAAGAAGCTTGTAAATAATTAAGCAAACTATAAAATAAAGTCATGATGAAAATCATGGCCAATGGAGTCAACTTAGTATATTAGACTAGGTGACTCTTTTTTTATTTCTGTTATTCTTGTGGTATGACTATATGTACTCTTTATTATTATGCAAAAAAAGCGCATAAAGCCCCTGTTG